>JAUIKJ010000321.1 GCA_030430835.1 Candidatus Hydrogenedentota bacterium | reverse complement strand
CGCGACGTGGCCGGCTTCGAGGCCTACGAGCGGGAACTCGCGGCCCTGGGCAAGCACAAGCTCGGAAAATGCTGCCTTTACGTTAAACGACTGGAAGACATCGACTTAAAGGTGCTCAAGTCCATCCTCCAAAGTTCCGTTAAATATATGAAGAAGCACAACCATTGTGCCTCGGGTGACCAGAGTGGCTGACGCGCGGTGCGCGGGGAGACCGAGGATGCCAGTCAGCAGTTCCGTTCAGATTAGTGATTGCCTCGAACATATCCTCTTGTTTGAACCGACAAGCGTCCTGGACATCGGCTGCGGATTCGGGCTCTGGGGTTTCCTGTGCCGGGAATACCTTGATGTCTGGAACGAACGCGTGCAGCCTGCGGACTGGCAGATACGCATTGATGGGGTCGAACTCTGGGAGCCCTACCTTCAGCCCCACCAGCGGCACCTCTACGACAAACTGTATGTGGGCGATGTGCGTGAGCTGGTGTCGTCCCTGGGCGCATACGATCTGATCATCGCCGGGGACATCATCGAACACCTCGATAAGCAGGACGCATTGGAGGTGGTGGCCCAGTTGCATGCCCGCGCGACCAAGGCGCTGATCGTAAACATCCCATTGACCGGAAACTGGGACCACCCCATACAGCATGGAAACCCGGGTGAGTTACACCGCAGCCAGTGGACGGCCTCGGACTTCGACGCCTATCCCGCGATCTTCAAAGAATACAAACTGCCCTGCGGTGAATACGGCAGCTTCTGCTTCGTGAAGGAAGCACTCATCGATCCCTACGTCGACTCGGCACTGGATATCGCGGAAAAGCGCAGTACGCGCGGTGATCACGATGGGGCGTTACGGGCGGTCCGAGACGCGCACGCGCTGTTGCCCGAAGACCCCAGTGTCATCCTCGCAATGACGGAACTCTACCTGCGCGCGCAGCGCCCGGCGGAGGCGGTGGCCGTCTTGCGGCGGGCGCTTGCGGTATCGCCCGACTTTCATTATGCGCGGCTGAGCCTTGTGCGCCTGCTTCGGATGCAGCGCGACCACGCCCGCGCAGATCAGGAACTCCAGCATCTGCTCGCGGCACCGGGAATCCCTGAAGAGATTCGCATGCAGTCGGAGGGACTCCTTACGCCCATGCCGCTCCCGGTGGGCTAGCGGCCGCGGCGCTTGCGGCGGGAGGGGTTGCGTCGTGGTTTCTCCACCGTGTTGCCGGGCGCGGGCGCGGGCGCCGGTTTCGGTGCCGGCCCCAGCGGGACTTCCTTGGCCTTGCGATCCTCCGCGTGGTTCAGGTTTTCGCACTGGGGGCAGGTCGAGATGGCCTCGCCGGAATCGTCGAGGTAGAGAAAGCCGCAATACACGCAACGCCAGAGGTGCTGCGCCTCGAGTTCGCGCCGGCGGCGCCGCCCGCCAATCTCCGTCCAAAGCCAGGCGGCGATACCGCCCACCACGATGATCGCGCTGTAGAGAAGCAGCGCCTGTTGCAGGGTAATGACAATCATGGGCGATCTTGATCCGGACCGATATAAAGCGTGCCCGTCTGGTCCGCGTTGATGCCCGGCGCCAGGGGCTCGAAGCGGTAGCGCAGCATGGCCAGTTGGATACGGTCGAGCAACTCCGCCGACTCCAGCGAAGGGCTCCAGACATTGGTCACGCGGCCTTCCGCGTTGACCTGGAACACCACCTCGAGCGGATCCTCGAAGCGCTTCGGATCGACGCGGGTCAACACCGTCATCGGCGGAGCGAAGAGCAGGGGGCGGGCCGGTGCGCCTGCGCCCCAGTCGATCCGCCCTTCAAAGCCCGGCGCCGGATGAATCCGCACCGGTGCCGCGGGCGGCGCCTCGGGCGGATCAATGCCGAGCGGGAGGTTCCAGTCGGCCAAGGTGTCTCGCACCCGGCCCACCCCCGCTTCAATCAGCTGCCAGGGGTCGCGCGCGGAGGGGCGCACGAGCTCATCGTAGCGCGAGAGATCGGCCGCGCTCTCCTGGCGGATGCGCAGGCGACTCAGCTCCGCAAACTCCAGGGTGGGCAACTCGATGGCGGGGGGCTGCAGCGCACTCAGGCCGATGTCGTCCGCCGGCATGGCCGCGAAGCCATCCGCGATGCGTCCAAGCTGGAGGCGGTCGCCGCCCGTGCTAGCAGCTGCCGCGGCGATGGGGGCGACCGAAGTCTGCACCAGACTGAACTCGAAGTAACGCAGGTCCTGGCGGGGGAAATAGACGACCACGCTGAAGAGGGTGACCGAGGATAGGTGCAAGGCGGCGGATACTGCCAGCGCCGCATAGAAGGGCCGGCGCCGCCGACGCGGGAGGGAATAGGGCGGGATATAATCCTCCGCCACGCCCGGTGCGGTGGGGGGCACTTCCTCGGCCGGCGTTTCGTGCGGGGGCGCGGCCACAGTTTCGGGCACACGCTCCGGCTCGGGCACATAGTCCCGCCAGACTTCCTCTTCGCGCGCTTCGCGATAGGCCGCCTTACGCCCACGGGCGGATTGCCGTGTGCGCCGGCGCATGCCTACTCCTCCTCTTCCCCGGGGGGACGCGCGGCGATACCGTAGCGTTGAATGCCCGCGGCCACGATATAGCCGAAGGCCTTCACTGTACGGCCCGTGGGCACATGCGTGTCCGCGCGCACCAGCACGAGCACATCCGGGTCGGCCTCCTTGAGTGCACGCAGCGTACCCTCGAGTTCGAGCCAGTCGGTGATCTCGATCTCTTCGTCCTTCTGCAGGACAATGCGCCCTTCGTTGTCCGGGCCGCCCTCTTCGTTGCTCAGGGTGATGGTCACGTCCTTCTGCTCGAGCTTGGTCGAGCCCTCGGTTTCGGGCACCTCGATCGGCAGGGAGGACTGCACGACGAAGGTCGAGGACAGCATGAAGAAAATGAGCAACTGGAAGACCACGTCGATGAGCGGAGTCATTTCGACGTTGGCCTTGATGCGATGTTTGTCGTTGCGTGGGAACCGCATGGCTTAAATCTCGCGGTCGCCCTTGTGGCGGGTCAGGAGCTCAAGGAGTTCGGAGGAGCTTACCTCCATCTCGAGCACCATGTTCTCGACCCGGGAGACGTAGTAGTTGTAGATGATGAGCAGGGGGATCGCGACGCTGAGGCCCGCCGCCGTGGTCAGCAGCGCGTTACTGATGCCCTCGGCGAGGTCGGCCGGGTTCACCTGGCCGCGCTTGTTCTGAATCTGGGCGAAGGCCTTGATCATGCCGGAGACCGTACCGAGCAGGCCGAGCAACGGCGCGATGTTCGCACAGGTCGCCAGCGCCGAGAGATAGCGCTCAAGCCGCGGCACTTCCAAGTGGCCCGCGTCGTCGATGGCTTCGCGGATCTCCTCGCGGCTGCGGTTGTGCTTGAGGATGCCCGCTTTCATGATCCGCGCGACCGGGGCGTCGGTCTCGTCGCAGATGGCGATGGCCTCCTGAATCCGGTTCTGCCGCAAGACCTGGCGCATGGTCTCCATGAACTCGCGCGTGTCGATGCCCGCGCGGCGCAGGGACACGAAGCGCTCGATGGCAATGGCCAGACCGACAATAGAGCAGGCCATGATTGGCCACATCAGGATGCCGCCTTCCTGGATGAAGTGGAAGGGTACGACGTCGTTCACGGGCGGAATTTCCTTCGGTTCGGGTGGGCGCCTAGTGGGTCACCAGTGTGCCCAGGCCCAGTTTGGTGAAAATTTCGAGCAAGAGACTGTGCGGCACACGGCCGTCGATGATGTGCGTCTTCCGGACGCCATCGTTCAAGGCGTCGAGCGCGCAGCGCACCTTCGGGATCATCCCACCGACCAAGATCCCTTCGGCATGAAGCTTCCGGGCCTCCTCGAGAGCG
>JAUIKJ010000320.1 GCA_030430835.1 Candidatus Hydrogenedentota bacterium | reverse complement strand
ACTGTACGGGCCGCCGTTCGCCGTTTATCCGCAGCCCTCCCAAGGCCCCCGCAAGGACGCCAGCTTTCAATACCCACCGGCGGGACAGTATGATCACACCCTGTACCGCGCGCTTAGGCCGCGCATCGACGACCCTATGAGGTATGCCCATGAAGTTAGCGATTATTGGCGGGGGAAGTTCCTATACACCTGAACTGCTGGACGGTCTGTTCCAGCGGCGCGATGCGCTGCCACTGGAGGAAGTCTGGATCATGGACCCCGATGCCGAGCGGCTGGCGATCAACGCTGGCTTCGCCCGGCGCATGGCGGCGCAGTACGGCAACCCCTTCGAAATCCACGAGACCCCAGACCTCGGCCTGGCGGTACAGGACGCGAAATACGTCATCACCCAGATTCGCGTCGGCCAGATGCAGGCCCGCATCAACGACGAGAAACTCGGCCTGAAGTACGGCATCGTCGGGCAGGAAACCACCGGCATCGGCGGTTTCGCCTGCGCGCTGCGTACCATCCCGCGCATCCTCGAAGTGGCCCGCACAATGGAGAGCAGTGCAAAGAGTGGTTACCTGCTAAACTTCACAAACCCGGCGGGTATTGTGACCGAAGGCGTGTTGCGGCACAGCCCCGTCACCTGCGTCGGACTCTGCAACATTCCCATCGGCATGATCATGGACGTGCGCAAGCACTTCGGCGGCGAGGTCGAAGATGTCGAGTTGGACTACGTCGGTCTCAACCACCTCAGTTGGGTCCGCGCCTTCTCGCTGAAGGGCGAGGACATCACCGACCAGGCCCTGAAAAAATTCTGGGAGCACGCGCGCGACGAATGGGAACAGGACGCGACCCGCGAGAACATGATCGCGGTGATGCAGAGCCTGAAGATGTGGTGCAATTACTACCTCCAATATTTCTATTCGACCGAGACCGTGCTCGAAACGCTCAAGGGCAAGGACAAGACGCGTGGGGAAGAGGTGGTGGAAATCGAGAAGAAGCTCTTCGCGAAGTACGCCGACCCGGATCTGAAGGAAAAGCCGGAGGAACTGGGCAAGCGCGGCGGCGCGCACTATTCCACGGCGGCCTTCCATCTCATCGAAGGCATCGAGCACGACCGGAAGAACCGGCAGATCGTCTGCTGCCGAAACAACGGTGCCGTGCCCGGCTTTGACGACGACGCCTCGGTCGAGGTCTCCGCGGTCATCGGAAAAGACGGTGCCACGGCAATTCCGCAGAATGCCCCCGCGCCCGCCATCCGCGGACTGATGCAGGACATCAAGGCCTATGAGTCTCTGACCGTCGAGGCCGCTGTAACGGGAAACAAGGATGCCGCACTGCAGGCGTTGTTGTTGAATCCGCTCATGCCGCGCGACGTAAATCGGTGCCAGGAACTCCTCAACGATGTACTTGAAATCAACAAGTCCCACTTGACCGGCACCTTCTTCTAGGCCGGGAGCGCGATTTCGCGGCCGCGCCGGTTGCGATGTTTCGGGATAGGAGCGTACTGAAGTTTCGGTGTTTCAGTGAACGCGTGCCGTGGTGCGGCGGCGCGTGTACCTGCAGCGGGGTGTGGCATTGGCGATGGCCCTACATGTGCGCCCGGAGGCGATTCTCGTACATCCGCAGGTCTCGGACCGTGCGGAATTGTTGGCGCAACTGGTCGGCCGGGCCGTGAACCAGCCCGAGTTGCTGCGCCAGCCGGAGTTGCGGGAAGAAACGATGCTTGCGGCTGTCCTCGCGCGGGAGGACGAATGCCCGACCGGCCTGGGATACGGCCTCGCGATTCCGCATGCGCGTCTTCCCGGACTGCGCAGCCCGGCTATCGCCTTCGCCCTGCTAAACCCCGCGCTCGACTTCGGCGCGACTGACGGCGAACCCTCGGACATCATCTGCCTGTTGATTGTGCCGGAGGACGCACCGCAGATTGCCCTGCAGGTGATGGCGCACTTCTCGGAGTTCCTCCTGGATGCCACCCACCGCCAGGAACTGCGCTCACTCCGGGACCCGGTCATTGTCGCGAACTACCTCCAAGCCAATATCCTGGCCTCGCAATCGCCCATACTGGCCCGCGACATCATGCGGCCGGCACGCACAGAAGTTCGACCGGACACCCCGCTGCGCGAAGTGACCCGACGTATGCTTGCGCACGGTGCCGACTGTGTTTCCGTTGCCGACGAGAATGGCGTTCTCCAGGGGGTCATCACTTCCGACGATCTCTTCAAGTCCGGAATGCCGCCCTTCTTTCAGCAGTTGCGCACCGTCTCCTTCATTCGGGAGTACGATCCCTTCGCCCGCTACTTCGAAGGCGAATCGGCAAAGCTCGCTGCCGATGTGATGACCCAGGACTACGCCGCTGTCGCCGAGGACGACACCCTGATCGAGGTGGTGTTCCTGCTCGCGGTAAAACGGTACCCCAAGGTTTATGTGCTTCGGGACGGTGTCCGCGTGGGCGTGATCGACCGATTCGTGGTGCTCGAACGTGTGGTGAATTTTTGAGACGATGATGCTCCTTGCGATCATATTCGTGGTGACCTATGGGGCGGTGGTCTTCGAGGTGGTCAACCGCACGGCGGCCGTCTTCTTCGGAGCAACGTTAATGCTGGCGCTGGGCCTTGCGCCGTTTCACGAAGTCCTGGAGAAGGTCGACTTCGGCGTCGTCATGCTGCTGGTCGGGATGATGATGTACGTCAACGTGCTGGCCGATACGGGCGCATTTGAGTGGGTGGCGATTCGCGTGGCGCAGTGGGGGCGCGGTCAGGCCCTGCCGATTCTGTGCGGCCTCCTCGTTGTCACCGCCGTGCTCTCGGCCTTCCTCGACAACGTCACGACCGTGGTCCTGGTCGCGCCGATCACCATCCTGATCACTCAGATTCTTGAGGTGAAGACGGCACCCTTCCTTATTCTCGAGGCGATCTTTGCCACGGTCGGGGGCACCGCCACGCTCGTGGGCGATCCGCCGAACATACTCATTGCCTCGGCCGCCGGTCTCCGTTTCAACCAGTTCCTCCTTCACCTCGCGCCGCTGGTGCTGCTGCTCACGCTCGTGCTGCTGGCCTTGGTCTGCCTGGGATTTCGCGGCGCCCTAACGGTGAGTCCAGAGGCGCGGGAGATCATTGCGCGGGCCGATCCGCGACGGGCAATCACCCAGCCGAAGATGCTGCGCCGTGCGCTCGCCGTATTCCTGCTGATCGTCCTGGGTTTCGTGCTGAGCCATCAACTGGGTATCGAGCCCAGCATCGTCGCGCTCACGGGCGGCTTCCTTGCCGTATTGGTCTGCAGGCACGACACCGGTGAAGCGCTTGCGGCGGTCGAGTGGGAAGCCGTCTTCTTCGTGGTAGGACTCTTCCTGCTCGTCGGCGCCCTCGATACCAGCGACATGTTCGCAACCATCGGCGCGCGCCTGGTCACGGTCGCGGGCGGTGACGTTGTTTTGATCGTGCTCGGCGTCCTCTGGATCAGCGGTTTCCTGGCGGCCGTGCTGGGCAGCCTGCCCGCCGTCATCGTGCTGATTCCAATCGTTGAATCCATCGCGCTGGATACCAACGCCGCGGCCACGGGACCCGCAGGCACGCAGCCGCTACTTTGGGCCCTGGCGCTGGGCACCTGCCTCGGTGGGGCAGGCACCCTCTTCGCCGCGCCCGCGAACGTGCTCGTCGCACAGATCGCCCGGCAGAATGGCAACGAGATCGCATGGGCTGATTTTGCGCGCCTCGGCGTCCCCATCACGGTACTTTGCCTGCTTATCAGTAGCGTATACCTCTATCTCCGCTACCTCGGCGGATAGCTGCAATCTACGCGGCGCCACCTGATTTCGGGGGGCACCGAGTAGACGATCATGCCTGG
>JAUIKJ010000319.1 GCA_030430835.1 Candidatus Hydrogenedentota bacterium | reverse complement strand
AGACAGATGACACCCCCGGCCGCAGCACCCGATAGCACTCGGCGAAAGCGCGTCCCGGATCCTCCAGGTGTTCCGCCACCCATTTGCAAACGATCACGTCCACGGACGCGTCCGCAATCGGCAATGCATCCATCGGCGCAAGGACACAGGCGTTGGCCAGATGATTCGCCCGCAGCCCGAGGATGTCCATGTCCGCGCCGACGACGTAGCGTCCACGCAACATCGACGGCAGATCGGGGTCCCCCCGGCTACACCCGACGTCCAGGATCACGCTGTCCGGTGTGACCCACTCCGCAATCATGGCGTCGTAAGGCCCATTGACCTCACGGATCCACTGTTCAATAAGAGCGACCTTGACGGGCCCCAATTTGCGTCGCAAATCCTCGACATCCAGGTCAAGGCTTTCTTTCTCGGTACGTGACATGGGTGCACACGATACCTGCTCGGACACGCGCGCGGAAAGTCGGTATGGCTTGTCTGCCCGAAGGGGCCAGAATCTTGGGATTTACTGGTGCTGTCTTGCGTCGCAGCCGCGGGGCTACACGGTTTAATCGATTCGATTCGCTCCAATCTGGAGCCTGTCGTTCACAGCACACGGCTCCCCTCGTCGACGCCTTCGATCGCGTTAAGTTGCGATATTATTGGATTCGTGTTAGAACGTAGATGGATGTTGGTACAAGTATTGCGGCAACGTGGGACGTGAGCGGGCATGGACTGGGACGGCGACTGGAGTACGATTATGGAATCGAGACCGGAAGAGCTTCCGGAAATGATGAAGAAGGAGATCCACGATTACCGCTGGCTCGAAGGCGAGCGTGGACGTGTGTTGACCTTTGAACAGGCGGCCCAGGAGTGGTACGCGCGGCATGGCGAGGCCTATGTGGGCGCGCGCCGCTGGCACATGATGCAAATGCAAATGGCAGAGATCTCCCGTTTCATCGGCCAGTGCTCGGAGAAGCTCGACGTCGCACAGCGTCGGGCAAAGGCCATGCAGTGGTGTACGCTGCACGCCAAGGAATTCCGTGACAGCTACGAGCGCATGTGGGGCCCCGTTCCGAACTAGCCCCACGCTTTTACGTGGTTGCATCCTTTCCCCGTTCACTGGATAATGGCCCGACCATTGGCCCGCTGAGTTTTCTTGGGGAAGTCCTGCATGCACCTGCACGTTTCAGAAGCCATCGCCGGCATTATGGAACGTGCGGTCGCCGACACGGTTCGGCGCGGCCAGTTTTATGTCGGGGTCGAGCATCTTCTCGGCGCAATCCTGGATGACGCGGGCGCCCTGCCCGATGCCTTCCGCGAAGGCTGGCTCAACGCCCTCTTTACGGCCCACCGGGAACTCGAACGTACGGCCTGGGACGGCAATGCTCCAACCACCACGGGCGAGGTCTTTCACACGCCCCGCGCCATTGACCTGACTCACGACGCGGGCAAGCTCGCGGAACGCATGGGCAATGGCCCCGCGACGCCGGGCCACTTATTGCTCGCCATTTTGCTGGACGACCTTTCCGGTCCCAGCCGCGCGATGGATACGTTGCGCCTCGGCCGGCCGGAATGCGTTCACAAGCTCCGCGAAGCACTCGCCCAACCGCGCCATCGGGTCCGCGCGCGCACGCACGCCACGCCCAAGGAGGCGGAAGCCATCGCGGATGCCCCCATGCCTGCACCGGCACCGGCCGCAGTGGAAACCTCGCTCGGTGATTCGACGCTGATGAAGTCGCTGACGCGCGATCTGAGCCGGGCCGCACGGCACGGCGAATTATCGGAAGCGGTGGGCCGGAAGAAAGAGATCCTGGAGTTGCTGCAGATCCTTTCGCGCAAGAACAAGAACAACGCGATCCTCGTGGGCGAAGCGGGCGTCGGCAAGACGCAACTGGTCGAAGGTCTGGCCCTGAAGCTGGCGCAGGCGGAGGGCAACAGCAATGTACCACCCTTCAAGATTCTCGAGCTTAATCTCGCCGCGCTCATGGCGGGTACGCAGTACCGCGGGGCCTTCGAAGAGCGCCTGCTCGCGCTGCTGGAGCAGCTCAAGGCCTCGGACAACATGGTCCTTTTCATCGATGAGATCCATCTCATCATGGGCGCGGGATCCACGGATGGCGATGGCATGGACCTCGCCAACCTGTTGAAGCCGCCGCTGGCCCGGGGCGAGATTCGTTGCATCGGCGCGACAACGCTGCAAGAGTACCGCAAGTTCGTCGAAAAAGACCCCGCGATCGAACGGCGATTCCAGATGGTGCGTGTGGAGGCGCTGGATGAAGACGCGACACTGAGCGTGCTGAAGCGCTTGCGGCCGCAACTGGAGAAGCACCATCAGGTCCGCATCACGACGGCCGCTTTGGAGGCTTCGGTATCGCTGACCCAGCGCTACCTGCCCAATCGCCACCAGCCGGACAAGGCCATCGATGTGCTGGATCAGGCCTGCGCCCGCCATCGCCTCACCGCCATGGCGATGGACAGCGATCCCGGCTTCGCGTCGGACTGTGGAATCGAGGATAAGGAAGGCCGCGTCACCCCCCACTGCATCCGCAAGGTCATCAGCCAGATCACGGCGATCCCCCTCGATGAACTCACGCAGGAGGAGCGCCGTCGCATCGGCGACCTGGAGCGCAAGATCAAGGAGCGGCTCATCGGTCAGGACGAGGCCGTCGCGAAGGCGGTATCCGCCGTGAAAAAATCACGTGCGGGCCTCGCCGATCCGAATCGTCCCGACGCGGTACTCCTCTTCCTTGGTCCCAGCGGCGTGGGCAAGACCCAGCTCGCGAAGCTCCTCGCGGAGTATGTCTTCGGTGCGCCGAATCACCTGATCACTTTCGACATGTCGGAATACATCGAAGAGCACTCGGTCGCGAAGTTACTCGGGGCGCCACCGGGCTACGCGGGCCACGACGAGGAAGGCCGCCTTACCGGCGTGGTGCGCAACCAGCCTTTCAGCATGTTGCTCTTCGACGAGATCGAAAAGGCACATCCGCGCATCTACGACATCTTCCTGCCCATCTTCGACGAGGGCCGCCTGAAGGACACCAAGGGCCGGAACGTCAGTTTCCGGAACTGCATCATCGTGCTGACCTCGAACATCGGCGCGGACTTGCTCAGCCGCGATGACAACGGCAACGCGCGGGGTTCGGTCATGGCGGAACTGCGCAAGCACTTCCGGCCGGAACTCATCAACCGTATCGATGAGATCGTGCCCTTCCACGGGCTGCTCGCCGAAGACATCCGCAGTATCCTGCGCCTGGAGATCAACGCCCTGCGCTATCGCCTGCGTGATAAGAAGATCGGCATCCGCATGTACCAGTTGGCCTACGAGCACCTCGCCGCCATGGGCTATAGTCCCGAGTTCGGCGCGCGGGAGATTCGCCGGGTCGTCGAGCGTGAGGTGGCGGGGCCCATCAGCGAACTCATCCTCAGCGGCGACTATGCACCCGGCGACATGATTGACGTGCTCATGCACGAAGAGAAACTGATTTTCCGCAAGGGCGAACCGCAACGGCGCGTGTCGGAGACGGCATCATGAGTCGCCACGGACAGGCCGACCGTTTCGAGATCGTCAATGGCCCGGAGGACGGCATGGCCTTTCCGGTGACCCGCTCCCCCATCGCGATCGGCGTCGACCCCGGCTGCAACGTGCAGGTCCGCCTCGACGCCGACGTCGTTCGCGTGCATGCGCGCGCGATGGCCGTGGCCGAGGGTTACCGCATTCGCCGGACCGGACCGAAACCCGTGTGGGTCGACGGCAAGCGCGCGTGGGCGCTTGGGTGATGACCTTGCACAGCAGGCTGTCGTAAAACGGCGGGACCTCGTAGCCGTCCTGGACGTGGGTGTCGACGCGC
>JAUIKJ010000318.1 GCA_030430835.1 Candidatus Hydrogenedentota bacterium | reverse complement strand
GGTGGCTCCGAGGCGCGGGTGCTCGCCACGGCGAGGAGCGTCAGGCGCGGGCTCGCTCAGGCGGCGGCGAACGACGCGCAGGGTGCGTCCGCGGCGAACATCCGGCGCGCGACGCCCTGCCCGTGCATCCAGGCACGGTCGGTGCGCGCGGCCTGCTCCTTCATTTCGGCGGCAGCCTCATTGATGTAATAGCGCGTGAGCACCAGCACCGAGGCGAGCAGGCAGACGAGCAGTACCCCGCAGAGCACGGTGACCCGAAAGGAAATGGTCTGGTACCAGCGCAGCGCACGGTGAACTGGAATCTCGGCGGACACGTTCATGGCCGGCTGCCTACTCCGCCAGCTTCCGCATCACTTCCTGGATATCCTCCCAGGTCTTTTTCTTGTCGGCGGGGGTTCGCAAGAGGTAGGCAGGGTGATAGGTCACGCGCAGGGGAATGCCGTGGTAGTCGTGCCAGATCCCGCGAAGTTTGCCCACACTGTCCTCAGTCCGCAGCAGGGTCTTGGCGGCAACACCGCCCAGCGCACAAATGGCCTTGGGGCGGATTAGTTCCAGCTGGCGCAGGAGATAAGGCTCACACTGCTCCACTTCCATCGGGTTGGGGTCACGATTCTCCGGGGGACGGCACTTGAGCACGTTGCAAATGTAGACATCCTCGCGCTGCAGCTTCATGCCCTTGACGATAATATCGGTCAGTAGCTGGCCCGCCTTGCCGACGAAGGGCTCGCCCTGCTTGTCCTCATAGAAGCCCGGGGCTTCGCCCACGAAGACGAGGTCCGCGTTCGGATTGCCCACGCCGAAGACCGTCTGCGTCCGCGTCGCGCAGAGTCCGCAGCGCTCGCAGGCACTGACCAGGGCGGCCAAGGCCGGGAGATCGTCCGCCCCGATCTCGGCAACTGGGGCGGTTTCCACGGGCATGGACGCAGCGGCGGCTGTGGTCTCGGCCGCTGAAACCGGCGCGGGGTCTGGTGCCCCAGGGGTGTCACTTGCCGCGGGGGCGCTGGTGGCGGCCGGGACCAGGCGCTCCAGACGCGCCACCAGTTCCGGCGACAACTGCAACACGCCGCGTGATCCCGCGGCGCGACGCACGAGAGTGGCGGTATCGTCGATGATTTCCTGCCAGAGGGTGCTCATGATGCCGCGTAGGATAGCACGCCGGGGGCCTCGCGGGCAGGCCGCGGCGGGGGGAGAGGCGGTGGACTTTCCGGGGCGATGGGCAACTTGCCGCCCGTACCGGGTGTTTGCTATGATTCCGCGTTCTGTGCCCTGCCCCCGCGTCCTGAGGGCGGGCTAACTATTCCCTTAAAAGGAGGTGAATGCAATTGCTCAGGACCTACGAAGCGCTGTACATCGCGAATCCTGAACTGGAGGAAGCGGACATCCAGGCGATAGCCGAATCGGTCGAGAAGCTGGTGACCGACAACGGCGGGGCTATCGTGCGCTCGGAAATCTGGGGTAAGCGTAAGCTGGCCTACATCGTGAAGAAGTTCACGGAAGGCCACTACATCTTGCTCCGATTTGACGCCGAACCGGAATTCGTAAAGAAGCTGGAAGCCCACTTCCGGCTTTCCGAGACCATTTTCCGGTTTTTGATCGTCCACTTCGACGAGCACACCCTGCGACTCGAAGCCGAGCAGCAGCGGGCAAACCAGGAACAGCTGGAAGCCAGCCGCCGCCGTGAAGAAGAACGTGCCGCGTCCGGCCGCAGAGATGACGACGATGACGATGACGACGATGATCGTCCCCGTCGCCGCCGTCCTGTTGGTGCCGGTCGCTCCGATCAAGACGACGATTAGAAACACAACCGGAAGCGAAGAACGGAATGAGCGACCTCCGCGTCCCCGATCTGAACAACGTGTTCATTGCAGGCAGGCTCACGCGTGATCCCGACCTGAAGTACACCGCAAGCGGCAAGGCCTACTGTCGTCTTGGACTGGCGAATACGCGCTATTTCAAGGGGCAAGATGGCGAACGCCGTGAAGACACGACCTTCATTGACATTGTCGTGTGGGGTGCCCAGGCGGAGTTTGTCGGCGAGCGCCTGCGCAAGGGCCGTCCGGTCCTGGTGGAAGGCAGCCTGAAGACCTCCGAGTGGGAAGACCGGGAGACTGGTCAGAAGCGCTCCAAGGTGGAAATCAATGGGCGCCGTGTGACGCCGCTGGACTGGGATAACGACCGCTCGGGCGGCGGTGGCGGCCAGGGCGGCGGTGGCGGCAACTACGGTGGTGGCCAGGGCGGCGGCGGCTACGGCGGCGGCGGGGGGGCTCCCCGCAACGTCGGTGGCAGCGGCAGCCCACGTCCGATCGAAGAGCCGATCCCGGAAGACGACATCCCGTTCTAATCGCGAACCCTAAGGAATCTCGGACATATGGCGAAAGTATCGGCGAAAGCCAAGTCGAAAGTGCGTCTGAAGCAGTCGCGCAAGAAGAAGAAGAAAAAGCTCCGGGCCAAAGTCTCCCGGCTCACGGTGGATCGCGTAGTCTATATTGACTACAAGGATGTCGCCATGCTCAAGCATTACATCACTGAGCGCGGCAAGATCATCCCGAGCCGGATCACGGGGACCAGTGCGAAGCATCAGCGCATGCTGACCCACGCCATTAAGATGGCGCGTCAGATCGCGTTGCTTCCGTATTCGGCCGACTAGCTGCGGCCGCGGGCCGTGTTTCGTTTCCTCCTACTGGCCGCCGGGCTGCATCTCATCTCGACGGTCATGCTCGGTGCCGGGGTTTTTGCCCTGGGTCCGCCGCTCTTTGTGCTTCCGGTCGCGTGGTATTGGGCCACGGGTCGCGCGCGGCACGCGGTGGCCCTGGCGGCAGTGGCTGGACTGGCGCCGCTCGTGGCGGGTGTGCTGGCGGCCCTGGTATCGATACTGGTGGCCGGGCTGGGCGTTGTCCTCGGGGCGATGCTACGGCGCCAGTGGCCCTTCGGGCGCGTGGTATTGATCCTGACAGCGCTGGTTTTTGTGCCGGTCGCAGCCCTTACCATGGCGAATTGGGAGGCCGCGCACGAGGCCTATGGTATCTGGACCGCTGCACGCATCGCGGAGTTTGATGCTGCGGCGGAGGAACAGTCGAATATTGACAACGATCAGGCCGAGGCTTTGCGGGAGTCGTTCTTGTGGTTTAATGAGAACTGGCCGTACCTCAATCTCGGCGGGACCTTCGGGGCGGTGCTGATTCTTTCGACCGTGATCACGGCGCAGTTGAATGTGCGCCTGTTACGGCACGGTGGAAGGGCGCGGGCCACGGGCAGCTTCAAGCAGATGCGCCCGCCGGAGTGGCTCGTGTGGGTGGGCATCGCCCTGGCCGGCTGCTGGTTCCTCGATGGCCGCTGGCCCAATGAGGCGCTGCGGCTGGTGACGTGGAACGGCGCGGTGGCTTTGTCGGTCGTGTACTGGCTCAATGGGTTGTCGGTGATGCTTTATGGTGTTGCCACCCTGAGCGGGGGCATGATGGTGGCCTACGCGGCCCTGGTCGTGATGGTGACCCTGTGGTTGCAGGCGCTGCCTGCGTCCATTGGGCTCTTTGAGACTTGGTTTGAGTTTCGCCGGCGCATCGACCGGCTGGTCGAGCTGCGGCGCATGCGCGAGCAGTCCGGCAAGGAAAACGATTAATTGCAGGTGTACAACCCCGGTAGCGGGCCGACGACCGGCGCGCCTCCGGCAGGGAGATGGATGTCATGCAGGTCATCCTTTGTGAAGACGTAGACAATCTCGGTGAAATGGGCGCGACGGTCAAGGTGGCCGACGGCTATGCCCGCAATTTCCTGTTGCCGCGCAAGTTGGCGGTGCAGGCGGATTCGGCCAGCGCCAAGCAGATCGAGCACGAGCTGAAGATCA
>JAUIKJ010000317.1 GCA_030430835.1 Candidatus Hydrogenedentota bacterium | reverse complement strand
CACCTCTCCTACCGCATCGAAATCTTCCTGCGAATAGGTATGGACGTTGAGGACGGAGATACAAGCCGCTAAACAGGCCACCTGCTTTTCCGCCGCGTCACCCAATGGAGCTTTCGCGTCCTCACACCGGCGTAGCAGGAACGGTGTGAATCCCTGGAACTGCGGAAGCAATAACGGCATGTTTGCAAGAGACAAAGCTGACGGATTCAAAAGTGCTTCGAAGGCGAGATCATGGGCAAGCTCGACTCCTTCCTTGCCATCAAGCACGCCGGGCACGGAATCCGGCATGGCGCGCACGGGGTCAGCGAGACCAGCACGCATATGCAAGTCGGTGTGCGATTCCTTTGCGAGGAAGCCTGCGGTCAACACCGCATTCAATCCCCGATCCAATCGTTCCTTCACCTTCCCCTCCACCTCCGGATCATCCGCTGCCTGTGCGGGGAGGAAGATCGTGTCGGCCTCCTCCGGAAACTTGGCGGTGGGCACCAGCGGGATGCCCAACATCCCGAGGAAATCCATGATGTACATGTCCCCACCGGCATCGCTGTTCATGGGTTTGTAGGCGGGGATGCCGACGACGGGGTGTTCGGCGACGGCGGCGGCGAGTTGGGCGAGCTTGGCGAAGTCGTTGCGGAGGAGCTGGTGGCCGGGGTGGCCCTCGGCGAGGTTGCCGTAGTTGAAGAGCACGATCTCCTTCGCGCCCGCCAGCACGGTCTGCCAGGCCTGATCGAGGAAGTCGTGCGCGTCGCAGTCGCCGTGGTCGAACCAGGCACCGCCGATCTTGTCGCCCGCGATCTCCGCGAGCCAGCGGTAGTTGACGAAGCCGAGGTAGGGCTGGATATAGCCAAAGCGCTGCGTCTTCGCGCCGCGGGTCTCGGTGCCGACGTAGACCTTGTCGAAGAGTTGCGGCTGCCGCTCGACGTCGTAGCCGAAGCGGTGGAAGAGGTCGTACCACTGCGGGTACTTGATGATCATCGTGATGTCCGGATTCTCTTCCTTCGCCGGGCCGATGAAGATCTTCTGCGAGAGCTCGACCAGGAGATCGCGGCGGTACTCGGACCAACTGCGGTCGCCCTTCGCGGCGACGGATTCCGGACTCTGGTCGTCGGTGCAGAGGAAGTCGTCCACGATAAACTCGTTGAAGAGCGGCGCGGCCATGCGTACCACCGCCTCGAGATCGCGCTGCGTTTTCTCGGCCTGCCAGTTGAACCAGCCAAGACCGCGGTCCTGCTTCACGCCGAAGTCGCCGCCGGGCACCGTGGCAATCGCGCCGGCGATGGCAAAGTCGTTGTCGCGGTAAAAGTCGCGCACACGGGTCAGCTCCTCCGGCGTGAGCACCGTTCCGCCGCGGTAGACCTCGAGGTAGACCTTGGTGATGCCCATGCCGTGGAGCACCTTCAGCGATTCGATGCGCCCAAGATCCTCCGAGGCCAGCTTCCGCACATTCGCGGCGGTGATGTAGGCGCTCAGCGCGAGGGTGTCGTGGTGCTCCAGCGCGAGGGCATGCATCGCCTCCGGGGACACCGCTTCCGCACGCGCGGCGGCAGCGGACAGAAGAAAAACAAGCAGGGCGAGGGCGATGCGCATGGTCCGGCTCCCAAGGGTTACTGCATGAACGCAACACTACCGGCCCCGGCAGACGGCGTCAAACCGGATGGATGGAAGATCACGCCACGGCGGCGTCATTCCCGCGGAGGCGGGAATCCAGTGCGCGAAGCGCCAAGGAAGCACGCTGCGCCGCAGGGCGCAACCGATGCAAGCCGAAAGGACGCGATAGGAGCTCGAAGTGGGAATGACGCGCTTACTGCATGATTACTGGATTCCCGCCTGCGCGGGAATGACGATGG
This sequence comes from Candidatus Hydrogenedentota bacterium, assembly GCA_030430835.1. Lineage (GTDB taxonomy): Bacteria > Hydrogenedentota > Hydrogenedentia > Hydrogenedentales > JAEUWI01 > JAUIKJ01. The sequence continues at coordinate 2,010 of JAUIKJ010000317.1, read as the reverse complement.
TAAGCCCTATAGGCCACTGTCGACGCTGGCACCGCGGGGGTCGATCGAGACCTGGGCACGCACGCCTCAAGACCTCAGGTGCGCATCACCTTCTCAATCGCTTGATCAAGATCGAAGCGCCGCAGGCGCAGCGAATTCCAGACGACGTTGATCGAACTGATCGCCATGCAGGCCTCGGCGATCATGGGGTGCAGTAGCCCCAGCATCGCGAGAGGTACGGCGAGCAGATTATAGCCCACGGCCCAGCCGAGGTTCTGCAGGATCTTGTTGTAGGTCGCCTTCGCCAGCAGCATCGCCTCGACCAATGCCATGAGTTCGCCCTTCACGAGCGTCACGTCCGCCGCTTCGATGGCGATGTCCGTGCCCGTGCCCAGCGCAATGCCCACGTCGGCCTCGGCGAGCGCTCCCGCGTCATTAATGCCATCCCCCACCATGGCCACCTTGTAGATGGTCTCGCGCTTGAGTTGTGCCACCTTCTTCGCCTTGCCTTCGGGCAACACGTCACCGATGGCCTTGTCGATGCCGACCTGCTTCGCGATGATGTCCGCCGTGGCCTGGTGGTCGCCGGTCAGCATCACGCAGCGCTGGCCCATACGCCCCAGAATCTTCACTGCCCGCACGGTATCCGGTTTGAGGGTATCCGTCACCGCGATCACCCCAACGGCCACGTCGTTCCGTGCGACGACGATGGTCGTCTTCCCTTCCCGGGCAAAGCGGCGGATGGCAATTTCGGCAGGCCGCAGGTCGACTGCTTCCTGATCCATCAGGCCGGGCTTACCCACCAGCACACGCTCGCCCGCCACCTGCGCTACGGCTCCCTTGCCCACCTGCGCGCGGAATCCATCCGCACTCGGCAGGCTGAGTTGCTCGTTCTCCGCGTGCTTGACGATCGCCGTGGCGATGGGATGTTCCGAGAGAAACTCCACCGCGGCAGCCGCGCGCAATACTTCGGCGGCATCCTGCCCATCGCACGCTTCCACATCGGTGACCTGCGGCCGGCCATGAGTGAGGGTGCCCGTTTTGTCAAAACACACCACACTCGTCTGGCGCAGGGTCTGAATCGCCGCGCCTTCGCGGATTAGAATCCCGCGGCCCGCGGCATGGCCCGTGCCGACCATGAGGGCGGTTGGCGTAGCGAGGCCCATGGCGCACGGGCAGGAAATCACCAGCACCGCCACGGCGGCAAAGACCGCCATGCTCAGCCGCGAGGCCTCGCCATGTATCGCGCCAGGCAGCCACGGCGCGATACCCGCACCGGCTGCCTGCATGAAATGCGGCGCCGCCAGCCACAAGAGAAAGGTCACGGCCGCAACACACAGCACCACCGGCACAAAGACGGCGGTCGCCTTGTCCGCGGTATCCTGAATCGGGGGCTTGCCCAGCTGCGCTTCCTGCACAATCCGCGCTACCTGCGCCAGAAAGCCGTCTTCCCCAACGCGTGTCGCGCGGACGCACAACGCGCCCGTGGTGTTTAGCGTCGCGCCGATGACCGCGTCGCCGGGCTCCTTGTCCACGGGGATCGGCTCGCCCGTCGCCATCGATTCGTCGATAGCGCTCTCGCCTTTTTCGATGATGCCGTCCGCCGGGATCTTCTCCCCCGGCCTCACGCGCATCAGGTCGCCTTTGCGCAGGTCTTCAATTGCCACCTCCACTGTCTCGCCATCGCGCTCGACGCGTGCGGTTTTCGCGCCCAGCTCCAGCAACTTCCGGATGGCGTCGGAGGCCCGGCCGCGCGCGCGCGCTTCGAGGTAGCGCCCGGTCAGGTGAAAGGCCATGATCATCGCGGCTACCGCCGCGAAGCTGACAATCGGCACCCCGGCCACACGCATTACGCCGGTGATGTAAGCCGCCGCAGTGCCCAGTGCGATCAGCGCGTCCATGTTCGGGCTGCCGTGGCGTGTGGATTGCCATGCCTTCTTGTAGGTCGCCGCGCCGGACACAACGAGTACGGGTGCGGCGAGCAGCAGTTCCAGCCAGGCATGCATACGCGGCATCCAAAGGCCAGTCATG
>JAUIKJ010000316.1 GCA_030430835.1 Candidatus Hydrogenedentota bacterium | reverse complement strand
AAGCTGGGTCTTGGCGCACGTCAGCCGCACTATGGAAATCGCCAAGGTGCTGCGCGCGCGCGGCCACGAAGTCGTCTTCGCCGGCGCCGATCCGGAGCATGAGCGCTCCTACCTGGGGCAGATTGCGCGGGAAGGTTTCCGCATCGTCGAAGTCCGCGAGCCGAACTGGCCGTGGGCCTGGGAGCGCTTCGAAAGGCTGGGCGCGACGGTCGCGTTGTTCGATCTGATTCGCCACCAGCGCTGGGCCCCGCTTGGCGAGAACATTGAGGACATTATCCGGGTGACCCGGGAAGAATCGCCGGATCTAATTCTTGGCGACGCGAGTCTGGGCGTCACGCCGGCGGGCCACGTGACCGGTGTGCCCGCAGCCTGTGTATTCAATGCCTACAACGTAAAGTTCTATAAGCCATCATCGTGGCTTCGCTACGCGATCGATCTCATGGACAAGTTCTATTGGGGACCAATCCGCAACGGCGTGTACGAGAAACATGGCGTCGAGCCGATCTCCGGTTATGACCTGTGGTACAAGTCGCTCATACTCTCTCCCGATCTACCGGAACTGTTCCCGCCCTTGTCGGAGTTTCCCAACTGGTTGCCGGTGGGGCCGCTCGTTTCGGACACGTCCTACCCGGAACCCGAATGGTTTAACGAGTTGGACGACGGCCGGACAAATATCTACATCAGCATGGGATCAACGGGCTTCTTCGAGCAGTTCCTGGATCGCGTCTATCCCGCGCTCGCCAAGTCGTCCTATCGCTTTATCGTAACAACAGGCAATCAGGTCAGCGAGGAATGCAAGGCCCGTGCGCCGGAGAACTTCCGCTTCGCTACCTACGCGCCGGGCTCGAAGTTGCTGGAGCGCTCGTCTGCCTTCGTATTCCACGGCGGCAATGGGTCAATGTACCAAGCGCTGGCGGCGGGCGTTCCGATGCTGGCGCTCCCCTGCCACGACGAACAGAAGATTGCCGGCAAGAAGATGCGAGAGGAAGGCTTCGGGCTGGTGGGCAACGTTCGTCGCATCAGTGGCGAGCGTCTGCTCAAGCGCATCGACGAACTCATCGAAAACCCAGCCTACCGCGCGAATGCCTGGCGCTTCCGCCGCGCCATACGCAATGCGAAGGGCGCGGAACAGGCCGCCGATCTCCTCGAAGACTACGCTCGCAAGCAGCAAGACCAGGCGGCTTTCGGAAGCTGATTGCGCCTCAGCTGATCTTCTCCAGTTGCGCCCCCGCACGCCCGCGGATGCTTTCACTGCTGGTCTTGTCGATCACGGCCTGGAGGCATTCCCTGGCCCAGTTCCTGGCCTCGTCGCTGTGGGTCGCAATCTGGCGCGCCACCTCAATCACGGCGGTGGCCGCTTCGCGTTCGACCTCCGGGTCGTCCAGGTACGGGAGCAAGGTGCTCATCGACTTCCCGGTCGCCACGGTGGCCCAAACGGAAAGCACCTTCCACTTCATTTCCTTGCGCGGTGCCAGGGCCATCGCCGTATCAAGCATTTCTTCCTTCACCGGGATCTCCTGCACCCCGCGTGCAAGGCGTACGTAACCCTCAAAGGCGGCATCCTGTACATCGGCATCGCCACTCTTCACCAGTGTGAGCAGCTCCGGCGCGGCGTCGCGGGTGCTCCAGCCGGCCAGCACCTTCACCGCTTCGCCACGTGCTTCCGCGTCGTCGAGGCGCGCAACCACGGCGTCGAGCGCCGCGGGCGTACCCACGTAGCCCAGTGCACGCAGCAATATCCCCTGGACTTCGTCGCTGGCCTGCGCTTCGGCGTCCAGAATCAGCGGCAACACCGCATCCTTGTGGTGGCCCGCGACAGTATTCAACACCTTCGCCGCGAGGGCGCGCTCGGCATTGTCCTCGGCAGACTGCAGCGCAGCAATGACCACCGGCATCTCCGCCGGTCCCGCGAGTTGTAGGAGCGCATTCAACGCCGCATGGCGCACCTCCACGGCGGCAGCCGACGCCTGTGCCACGGCGAGCGTAACCGCTTCCGGAGCCATGCGATCGGTCAACACCGACAGAATTCCCGCCTGCACCCCCGGGCTAACTTGGGCAAAGGCCGCCGCGAGTTCCGCATCGGCGGAACCACCAGGCATGCCACGCAGGGCGGCCGCCGCGGCAGATGCCTCAGCCGTATCCGGCGGATCAAGAAAGGCGGCGATCGTGCCCACGTCCGAGGGCTTGCCTAGTTTGCCAGCCGCGTGCAACGCAGCCAGTTGCACCGTGGCATCGGGGCTTTCCAGCATGGCCAGCACGGCCTTGCGCGCGGCGGCGTCGCCCCGGTCGCCGAGGCCGCGCAAGAGCGGTGCCTGCCCCGCAACGGGAAGATCGGCCAAGGCCTTCGCGTAGGCCCGCGTCGCAGCCGTACCCGTCGTCTCCGCGACGATCTGACCGGCCATGTCACGGAAGGCCGGCTGATCACCGGCCAAGGCGGCAATCATCTGCGTCGGCGCGGCATCGGGCTGGGCAAAGGCGTGCAGGCGAAAAGCGCCAAGGCGCACATGTACTGGCCCATCGGAAACGAGTAGCGCCGCGCTAATCTCTGCGGCTACCGCATGATCGCCCGCCGCAATGCGGCGCTGCGCCGCGGCCAGCAGGGCCTCGTCGATGGCGATGCCCGCCGATCCACCGCGGGCATTCAGCAGCGATTCAATCGCTGCATCGCTCGCGATGCGCCCCAAAGCGCCCGCCGCCGCATGGGCCACCATGGGATCACTGGCCGCCACAAGGCCTGCGAGCGCGTCGACGGACGCCGTATCCTGGCGCGCGCCGAGGGTGGCCGCGATGCCAGCCTGCGCGGCACCGCTGGCCTCCGGCAAGGCCGCGCGCAGAGCCGCACCGGCCTCCGGAAACGCCATGGGCTCCAGTGCGAAACAGGCCATGTGGGAAAGGGTGTCGTCGAGCAGCAACGCGGCCAGCGCGGGAACGGCCTTCGCGCTGCCAATCTGGCGAAGCGCGCGGCAGGCCATGTGCTTGGCTTCCCAGCCCGCATCGGATTGCAGGGTCGCAATCGCTTCCTCCTCCGTAGGCAGAGGCGCCGCGACCCGCTCTTCTGCATGGGCTTGGAAGACCATCAGTGCAAGGGCAAAAAGCAATCCAATCCGCTTTATCTTCATCGGAGCAATCCTCGTCGAGTTGGTTGGGGCGACGGCCTACAGGTACCAGGGTGCGCGGTAGGCGCGGGAGGTGAGGCGATTGGCCTCGGGATCGTCGACGCAGGTCTCCGTCACCGGGTCCCATTTCACGGGGCGATCGAGGCGCTTACAGATGTTTGCGACGTGGCACGCCGTAATCGCGCGATGCGCGACCTCGGCGTTGCTCACCGGCTCCTCGCGCGACTTCACGCTGTCGAGGAAGGCCCGGACGTGGTTGTCCGGCGGATAGCCCCCGGGGAAGCCGAGGTTGCCGAGGAGTGACTTCGGATGCGCGTCGATCTCGCCGGAGTCCCCCGTCTCCACCCAGCCCTCGTCACCGACGAACTTCACGGGACAGGTACCGAAACGCAGGCCGCTGCGGATGATCAGTTTGCAGCCATCTTCGTAGCGGCCAAGATACCGGTCGCCCTCGCGCCAGTACTCGACCGGACTGGTGTCGTCGGCACCCTTGGCCATCTGGCAGAGGTCGACGGTGTGGCTGCCCCACTCGGTGATCGCCGCGCCGCTGAAGTCAACGTGCGCACTCCAGAATCCGCGGGTGGGATACTCGTGGTTGTAAGGCCGCCACGGTGCCGGGCCAAGCCAGCGATTCCAATCGAAGACTTCTCGCGCGGGTTCCGGCTCTTCCGGCAACACGGTATCGTAGAGCACCTTCATGCCCGGCGCTTCTTCGGCATGCAGCTCGACGAGATTGCCGAG
>JAUIKJ010000315.1 GCA_030430835.1 Candidatus Hydrogenedentota bacterium | reverse complement strand
GCTCCCGTGACGGACGATCCGTCCGACACGGCAGCACCCGCTGCCACCGCCGCCAGCGGCGAATCCGAAGCCCCGGATCCGAACGAGACGGCCGTCCCCTTCACCCTCGGCGATCAATTCAAGGACGTACACGACGTCGCCTTTCCAGCGGAGGGCCCCATACTGATTTGCTTCGCTGATCCCGATGGCGGTGAACATGTCTCCCCGTGGTACGATTCCGCCAAGGAACGCTACACAGACGAAGTGGCGATGGTTGGCGTCGGCATGCTCGACGGTTACCCCCGCATGATGCGCCCGCTTATTCGCATGTTCCTTCGCCGTGCGGCGGGTGACGTGCCGATTCTGCTGGACTGGGATGGTGCTGTCTGCGAGACCTACGCCTTTCAGCCCAAGGTGCCCAACATCCTCCTGGTCGATGCCGAGGGCTGGATCCGCTACCGCGTCAATGGCCGTATCAGCGACGCGGAAAAGGAGAAGCTCTTCGCCGCCGTGGACAAGGCGATCGCCGAGGCCAAGTGAAGCCCCCTCCTGGGGCCGCCAGGCTCGCGCCGGGCCAACGCGCGGCGGTAGCCCTGGCGTTGCGCGCACCATTGCTGCCGCAAACGGCATCGGCCCGGAGTTCAGTGTTCGCATGTCAGCGATCACGTCGGTTCTGGGCGATCACCGGCGCCCCGGCCAGGCTCCAGCCTGGCGGTCCCAGGGGGGGCGTTGCATCTGCCGTCAACCCGCGGCATAGTCAAGGCTTCAACCATCCGGAAGGAGTGTTTCCATGCGTCAGGTCTGGATCAGCCGTAAGGGCGGACCGGAAGTCCTCGAGGTGCGCGAAGCACCGGAACCCGAAGCAGGCGCGGGCGAAGTCCGCATTCGCGTCAAGGCGACCGGCATCAACTTCGCCGATCTCATGGCGCGCATGGGCATGTATCCCGATGCACCGCCGATCCCCTGTGTCGTCGGCTATGAAGTCGCGGGCGACGTGGATCAGGTCGGCGCGGGCGTTGAGGGCTTCGCCGAAGGCGACCGTGTCCTCTCCTTCACGCGTTTCGGTGGACATAGCGACACCGTGGTGGTGCCGGTCTCGCAGGTGCGGCCGCTGCCCGACAAGGTGGGCTACGAGGCCGCTGCCGCGATTCCCGTGAACTACATTACCGCATGGCTGATGCTGGTGCGCCTGGGCAATGTGCAGCCCGGCGAGACCGCGCTGGTGCATGCCGCTGCGGGCGGCGTGGGTCAGGCGGCCTTGCAGATTTGCCAATGGCGCGGGGCCGAGGTCATCGGCACCGCCAGCCCCGGCAAACACGCGCGGTTGAAAGAGGCCGGCGTCGCGCATTGCATCGACTACACGAGTCAGGACTTCGAGGCGGAGACGAAACGCCTCACGAATGGCCGCGGCGTGGACATTTGCATCGACGCGGTCGGCGGTAACTCCTTCCGCAAGAGCTACCGCAGCCTCGCGCCGATGGGGCGGCTGTTTTGCTTCGGTGCATCGAGCTTCTCCACCGGCATGAAGATGAATCCCATCGCACTGGTGAAGGGGCTGCTGCGAACGCCCTTTTTCCATCCGCTGCCCTTGATGGACACGAACAAGGGTGTATACGGCACGAACCTCGGTCATCTCTGGGAAGAGATGGGCAAGCTCCAGCCGGACATGGACCAGATCGTCTCGCTCGTGGGAGACGGCACCTTCGCGCCGGTGGTGGACAAGGTTTTCCCCTTCGCGCGGGCGGGCGAGGCGCATGACTACATGCAGTCACGGAAAAACTTCGGCAAGGTGTTGTTGACGCCGGAGTGAGGTCTAAGATTTCTCCCTTCGGTCGAAATGACAAAGGAGGCGAAGATCACTACATGTTATCTCGACCAAACACACCGCCTGTCATCTCGACCGAAGGGAGAGATCTTACGTATCTCCATACGCCCGAATCGACAGACACAACTTCGACGTAACGAGAAGGAAATCTTCCCATGAATCGCATCGTCCTCGCAGTCCTTTTACTGCTCTCCTATCCCGCGCTCGCGGACGACGCGCCGCCGCAGGTCGTCATTCTCGATGACGTACCCGAAGACATGCCGCGCGTGGCCGAGGTCCACGCATTGACCCACGGACCCAAACACCACTTCTTCGGCTATTACGGCATCTCCCCGTGGAACCCGGCGGGCACGCACCTCGTCTGCTTCGAAACGGAATTCAGCGATCGTCTGCCCGAGGCGGAGGACCGCGCGGGGATCTGCCTTATCGATCTCGCCACCGGCGAGATGAAGCGCATCGCCGAGACGGCGACCTGGAACTTCCAGCAGGGCGCACTGATGCATTGGATGTCCGACGACGCGGTGATTTACAACGACGCTGTGGACGGCGAGATGAGCGCGGTGGTGCTCAACGTGAAGACGGGGGAGAAGCGCACGCTGCCGCGTCCGCTCGCCGCCGTCGCGCGCAACGGAAAGTACCTCGCGAGCATCAACTACGCGCGCCTACGGGACACGCGTCCCGGTTATGGCTATGCCGGGCAGGCCGATCCCTGGGCGGAGGAGATGCACCCGAAGGCGGACGGGCTCTACATCGTAGACACGGCGACCGGCGAGTCGAAGTTGATCGTATCGATCGATCAGGTTTACCACGCGCAGGACGTGCCCGAGCCGCTGCGCGACGCGAAGATGTGGTTCAACCATGTCATCTTCAGCCGCGACGACCAGCGCCTCTTCTTTCTCGGCCGCTTCCGCGGCGCGACCAAGTCCCTCGTCAGCGCCGCCTTCACCGTCGGCATCGACGGTAGCGATTTGCGTTGTGTGATTCCCTACGAATGGAACGCCTCGCACTTCGACTGGGTCGATGGCGAGCGCATCGTCCTCACCACGCGCTACGACGGCGGCAGCAAGTGGCGCCACGTGCTCTTCACCGACGGCAAAGACGACTACGAAGTGCTCGCGCCCGACGCCTTCGCGCACGATGGCCACTGCCACTTCGGCCCCAAGAGCGAATGGATGGTGACCGACTCCTACCCGCGTGGCAAAGCGCGCTACCGAAGCTTCTACCTCTACCACCACCCCACCCAGCGCGTCGCCGAGCTCGCCCGCTTCCACGAGCCCAAGGAATTTCGGGGTGATTGGCGCTGCGACCTCCACCCCCGCTGGCACAAAGACGGCCAGCGGATCTCCATCGACTCCAGCCACGACGGCACACGGCAGGTCTATGTGGTGGAGTTGGAAAATTAGGGACGAAAAATAGGGGCAGTCACCTATTTTCAAAAGGGACTGCATGGGTAACTCACGCACATCTTGAAAATAGGTGACTGTCCCTATTTTTCTGGCGCCCCGGGGGCGGGGACCCCGGGCTACACATGCGATTAGACTTGCGGCTGCGCATACGGGCAGTTAGCATGAGTCTCGAACGCGACCGGAAGGAGTTCTCATGCGAATACGATGCTTATCGATCTTCCTCGCCATGGTGGCGCTCGCCGGTGCCGCGCGGGCCGAGGTGACCCTGCGCTATTCCGCGGACGCCACCGAACTCCCGCGCAAGCTGTTGCATGCGCGCGTCGAATTTCCGGCGTCGGAGGGCGCGGTGTCCTTTCGCTATCCGGAATGGATCCCGGGGATTCACGGGCCGCGCGGGCCGATTGAAAACCTTACGGGCCTGCGCGTGGAAACGCCGGACGGGACAGTTATCCCGTGGAAACGGGACGACGTGGATCGCTTTCTATTCCACTGCGAGGCCCCTGCGGGCGCGGGGAGCATCGTGGTGCACCTGAGTTACATCTGCGGCCAGCCCACGACGAACTCGCGCGGGGTGGACAGCTACGGCAACACGAAGGCGGGTATTGTGAACTGGAACACCTGCATCGTGTATCCCGATGGCCCGAGCATT
>JAUIKJ010000314.1 GCA_030430835.1 Candidatus Hydrogenedentota bacterium | reverse complement strand
AAACTTTCGGCAGGTTATAAGACCCCGTGAACGCTTGGTCAGCTTGTCACGTTTTATTCACTGGATATACGGACTGAAACCCTTCCCACCAGAAAGCATGTGGCATTCCATAGTGGATCCCCGGTACAATCCCACCCGTGGAGAACTTACTTATTCAATCCGCGGCCATCATTGGCCTGGGGGTCGGGGCGCAGTGGATTGCCTGGCGCCTCAAAGTTCCGTCCATCCTCCTCCTCTTGGTCGTCGGCTTCGTTGCCGGACCCGTCACCGGAATGCTCGATCCCGACGCGCTCATGGGCAAATTGCTCATGCCCATCGTCTCCATCTCGGTCGCGCTCATCCTCTTCGAAGGCGGCCTCACCCTTCGCCTTGAGGAGATCAAGGTCACCGGCTCCACCCTCTGGGTGCTCGTCACGCTCGGCGCCGGTGTCACCTGGATGCTCGCCGCCCTCAGTGGACACTACATCGCCGGCCTGTCCTGGCCCGTCGCCGTACTGCTCGGCTCCATCCTCGTCGTCACCGGCCCCACCGTCATCGGGCCCTTGCTGCGTCATATTCGCCCTTCCGGCAAGGTCGCCTCCGTACTGAAATGGGAGGGGATCGTCATCGATCCCATCGGTGCGGTCCTCGCCGTTCTCGTCTTCGAAGTGCTGCTGCACGGCAGCGACCACAACCCGGCCGCGAGCATCGTGCTCAGTGGCGTCGTCAAGACACTGCTCGTCGGCGGCCTGATCGGCGGCGCCGCCTCCTGGTTGCTGGTGGTCATGCTCAAGCGCCATTGGGTCCCCGACTTCCTGCAGAACGCCGTCTCACTCGCGCTTGTGGTTGTCGCTTTCGCGATCTCCAATTTCCTGCAGGAAGAGTCCGGCCTTCTCACCGCCACGGTCATGGGCTTTCTGCTGGCCAACCAGAAAGCCGCCGTCATCCGGCACGTGATCGAGTTTAAGGAAAACCTGCGCGTCCTGCTGCTTTCCTCGCTCTTCGTCCTGCTCGCCGCGCGCCTCGACCAGAGCGCACTCCGGGAAATCGATCTCGGCGCGGTGCTCTTCGTGGTCTCGCTCATCCTCGTCGTCCGCCCGCTCTCGGTCTTCGTCAGCACCCTGGGCTCCTCGCTCAACTGGAAAGAGCGCCTCTTCCTCAGTTGGATGGCGCCCCGGGGTATCGTCGCGGCCTCCATCGCCTCCGTCTTCGCCGCCGCCATGGTCGAAGCCCAGTACGAAGACGCCGCGCAAATGGTCCCGATCACCTTTCTTGTCATCGCCATTACCGTCACGGTCTACGGCCTCACCGCCGGCACCCTCGCACGCTGGCTCGGAATCGCCACCCCCAATCCCCAGGGGCTCGTCATCGCCGGCGCGCATCCGCTCGCCTGCCAAATCGCCGAGGCCCTCAAGGAATACAAGATTCCCTGCGTCCTGATCGACAGCAACTACCGCAACATTACCGCCGCGCGGCAGCAAGGGCTGCGCGCACACTTCGGTGACCTCCTCGCTACCCGCACCATTGACGATCTGAACCTCGCCGAGATGGGCCGGCTCCTCGCCATGACCCCCAATGACCAGGTCAATTGCCTGACCGCCCTGCATTTCGCCGAGGTCTTCGGCCGCGAAAGCGTGTTCCAGTTGTCGATGGGCAAGGGCGGCGTCAGTGAATCCTTCCCCAGCCACCTGCGCGGCCGCATCCTCTTCGGCAAGGGCATCACCTTCGAGAAGCTCTACGGCATGCTCGAACGTGGGGGAGACATCCGCGCCACGCGCATCAGCGACGAATTCAAGGTCGCCGACTTCAAGGAAGAACACGGCGCACGCGCCGTACCGCTCTTCACCCTCACCGAAGCCGGCCGCCTCAACGTCATCTCCGACATTGACAGTCTCAAGGCCGACACCGGCACCCGCATCATCAGCCTCATCGAACCCAAGCCGGACGATCCCACGGAAGGTGCGGGGGAGGAAGAAGGCACCCTGCCCGGATAGGCAGCGGCCTTAGGCCGGCAACACCTTGACCGGATAGCGCGCAATGTTCGCATCACGCGTGATAGTTGTCAGGTCCTCCAGCATCGCCTGCGCCACCAGCATTCGGTCGAAGGGGTCGTGGTGGTGGAAGGGGAGCTCGGCTGCGGCAATCGCATAGTCCGTGGTTATCTGCAACTCGAAGTGCAACTCGAAGAAATTGCCTCGGCGAAATTCTCGCTTGAAATCGCATACCATGTCGAGCTTGCCAATAGCACGCTTGATACAGATTTCCCAAACGGAGGCAACGCTCACGTACACAACATTGTTCGCCGGCTCAATAGCTTGTACAACGCGCGGGGAGAGGCGTCTGTCCTCGTTGCGTTACCAGAGAAGTACGTGGGTATCCAGCAGGTAGTTCAATCACTCCGTCCTTCGAACGCTGCCAGAATCTCCTCGGGCAGTTCATCGAAGTCATCATGAATCACGATTTTCCCCTTAAGGGCCCCCGGCCTGCGCGGCTCACCTGTCGGCGTATGAGGCAACAGCTTTGTCATCGGATTGCCCGCCTTGGCGATGATGATCTCTTCCCCCTTCCACGCCCGCTCCACCAGCCGCGGCTGAGCGCGTCCAAGATGAGGCCAGCTCTATTCGCGGCACACCGGCTGTGACCCTATCGCCTTATCCCAGCCAACCATGTGTACTTCCGCCTTGGCGCGATCTGCACGACTAAACTACGTCTAGTCCGCTTCGCCCCATTCCGCGAAGTGAAATCCCTAAACCAACCGCCATCAGTCGCTTACCAAGCTCGCCGCGAAGGCCTCCGAGAAGGGCTCACCCGGCCGGTAGCCCCGTTTCCACTCCCCATCCACCACCAGATACGGCACCCCCAATTTCCCCGTTTTCTCCTCCAGCACCCGGCCATGTTCCGGTTCCTCTCGGATATCCCGGGTCTCATACACAATGCCTTGCGCATCGTAATAGGCCTTCAGCAACTGACAGTCACCGCACAATTGTGCGGTGTACATGATGATTTCTTTCGGCATGAAACGTCCTCTTTACTTCTCGATCCGCGTCACTACGACGCCTGATACTCATACTCGCCGTCTTCATTCCGGCTGCGCTCCAACTCGCCCTCGGCGAGCATCCGCCCAAGGATCGGCGCGATCTGGCGCTGCGTGAATCCAAGGCCCAGCTTCTGAAAATAGAGCGCGACATCCGTCGCCGTTCGCGCCGTGGTAAAAAAACCCATCGCCGCCAGATCGGTCAACACTTCGCCCGGCCGCACCTCATTCGCCGCCTTCTTGCCGCTGCTATTCTTACTGGCCGATCGTTTCGCCGGGGTGCCCGTCGTTCCCGCTTCGCTCGCCGCCGCCTTGAACAGCGTGTCCCCGCCGCGCCGTACCGTGTTCACCGCGCCACCCGCCGTCGTCAGCGTACGCGCCACGATCTCCTTGCTCACCGACAAGCCATACTGCGCGTTCAAGGCCGCCGCAATCTGCGTTGCCGTCATCGCCTCGCGCCCCAGGCTCCGCGCCGTAAAGCGCAGCACCTCGACCGAACGGTCAATCACGGCCTCTGGCGACGCGATTCCCAGCAGCCGCGCCCGGATACTCTCCGGCTCCACACCATTCTCGAGCAGCATGTCGAGCGCGCGGTTGAAGGCTGCCTCCTGGAATTCCTTCGGCACCGACTTCGCAATCTCGGCCGCTTCCTTGAACTTCTTCTTTACTTTACGGTTTGCCATGCGCTTCTATCCGTTCTCGGCGTAGTGCCGGCGGAAGCGTTCATAGATTCCGCCGAAGGCCCCATTGCTCAATATCAGAATCACCGCGGGCCCGCCCTTCACCGCAAGCGCAGCCTCCACGATCACATCGATTTCATCGGCATAATGGGCGTCCACGCCGGAGTGTTTCAACTCCGCGCAG
>JAUIKJ010000313.1 GCA_030430835.1 Candidatus Hydrogenedentota bacterium | reverse complement strand
TTTCCCCGCCCAGATCCTCGATCGAGAAGCTGGCTTCCTCCTTGCGCGGGCGGCCGACGGACTCACCGCAATAGCGGCAGCGCGTCGCGAGTACACTTATCGCCATGCGGCAGGTCGGGCACAGACGAAGTTCGTCATTCCCCGCTGCCTTTTCTTGTTCTTCGGACACCGGTAGTGTGTCTCCTCAAGATTCAGAACACAGAAAAAGAATACCCTGTATTAGCAAATGGTTCAATACATTCGGTCGCCAAGTCAAAAATTCGCTTCGGCACCCCCGAACCCGCCGTTACCGGCGACATTACACCGCCCAAAACGGTACTATTCGCCCGCTGCGCTTCCTGGATCGCGCACCACCACCAAACGCACGGAAGACAATGCCCGGTGAAACCCGACGCCATAGACACTCAATCCGAATCGCGCACGCCCGTGCCCTGGGCGCAGCGCGTCCTCGCCCTCGGCTATTACCTCGGTGGCGCGCCGCTGGCCTGGCTACGGCCCGCCGGCGCCCGCACGCCCTTCCTCGCGCATCACCTGCGCCAGGCACTGGCCGTATTTGCCTTGTTGCCCCTGACCGCACTGGTCTTCTTCATCGCCGTAGCAATCATATCCGCCACCATGATCTTCTGGCGGGATCTCTACGAAGGCGTCGCGGTCGAGCGCAACCTCATCAATTTTTCGCGCCGGACCTTTCTCTGCTGGGGCGTGCTCGCGCTCTTCAGCGCCGCCCACGCCCCCTGGGGATCCATGGCGCCGGTGCCCATCATTCACCGTATCGCACGCCGGCGCCGCTTGTTGCACCTCGCCGCGGGTTGCATCCTCGCCAGCTACACACTGATCGCACTCGCCGGCGCCTTCACCCTGCACGCCGGCACGCTTATGCGTCACGACCCGGCCCCGGGCAAGGTCTATTTTCTCTATGAGGACATGGACCAGTTTCCCCGCGCACTCTTTGCGCTCGGCTTCTACCGGCTCGCACGCGCCTCCGACGCCGCCTATGGCCCCGGAGAGGCGGTCATGCTCGATCTCGACCGCGGCGCAATCGAGCGCGCCCTGCGCGAGGGGAGTTTTATCTTCATCGGCTCCCACGGTATGACCCGTGGACTCCTGGTCGATGGCGGCTGGTTCACCCCGGAAGACGCCCGGCGCACTGGCCTCAACCGTGACCTCCGCTACGTCTACCTCACCGGCTGCGACCAGCCCCAGGCCTGGATCGATGCCTTCGCCCCGGCGGAAGTGGTCACCTTCGGGCGGCTCACCGCCGTGGTGGAGCACATCTGGTGGATGTGGGTGACCGGCCCGGCCAAGCTGCGCGCAGTGGCCACTCAGGCCGAAGTGGGCGGCAACACCTTGTAATTCACGCAGGCCGCCCGCGCGCGGGCCACCTGATCTGCATCCAGTGTCGGTATCGGCCCCAGGCATCGGGCCGCCCACAGCACCCGTGCCCCGTGCTCCACGCGCTCCATCGCGAAGTAGGCCTCCCGAATCGTCGCGCCGGCCGTCACCGCGCCATGACGATCCAGCAGTACGGCGTTGTGTTCACGGATCAACCTTCGGATCACCTCGCCGCCTTCGGTGCTTCCCGGTGTCGCATAGGGCGCGGTCGGCACCGCACCCAGCGCCATTACCAGTTCCGGCAACTGGGGATCCATCATGGCGGCCCCGGCGAGACTTAACGCGGTCGCGTAGGTGGGGTGCGCGTGTACCACGGCCTGCACATCCGGCCGTTCCTCATAGGCCGCCAGATGCGTGAAGAATTCCGAGGTCACCGTGCCACGGCCCTCGATCAGGTTGGCCCGGCCATCCGCAATGACCAGCATCGCCTCGTCGAGCTCGCCCTTGCAGCAGCCGCTTGGCGTGCAGAGAAAGCGGTCGTCCCCAATGCGTACGCTCAGGTTGCCGTCCGTGGCCGAGACCAGGCCCTTTTCATAGAGCCGCCGCCCATAGCGGCACAGCTCCGCGCGCAGCGCATCCAGTGTCATGCTTCTTCCGACTTGGAGATCTTGTCCGCCGACAACACCAGCCACCACACGAAAGCCGATACCAGCACCACGATGCCGATATGCGCCGTCACGTAGCCCCAGACCCGAATCGAATCGAAGTTCGCCGGAAGCTGCTGGTAGATCTGGTACATTCGTACCCGCGTCGTGACCGATTCTACGCTGTCGCCCCGCGTGATCGTGGCGGTGATTTCCGCCATCGGAATCCATAGCGTGATGATGCACCCGACAAAACAGGTGAAAAAGAAGCGCGGGCGAAATACCTCACGCAGGCTGGCCTTGGGTTTCTTGGGGCTCATGGCAGGTTCCGGTTGGATGGGTTGTAACCCTAGTCTGCGAAATGTTCGGCCCCGATGTCCACTGTCAGGCCGTCGCTCTCCAGCAGGCGCTGCCTGAGTCCGGCCGTCTTCGGCAGTTCATAGCTGAAGAAATAACGGCAGGTATAGATCTTACCCTCGTAGAAACTCCGGTCGCCATCCGTCGCCGCGCCGTCAAGCGCACCGCGTGCCGCCACCGCCTGGTGAAGCCATTGCCACGCGATGGTGACAATCCCGAAATACTCCAGGTACAGCGTCGCGTCGGCCAGGAACAGCTCAATCTTCCCGCCCATCGCCAACCCGCCCAGATGGCCGGTGACCGCCTTCAACTCGTTGACCGCGGCACGCAGCGCTTCCGCCTGCGCTTCGAGACCGCCGGCCGCCTCTGCCGCGGCAATCGTCTCGGCCGCCGCGGCATCCCAGGCCGCGAAGGCGGCACCGTTCTGCATCACCACCTTGCGCCCCAGCAGGTCCATCCCCTGAATGCCCGTGGTACCTTCGTGAATCGGATGGATACGCACGTCGCGGTAGTATTGCTCCAGCGGAAACTCGTCACAGTACCCGTAGCCGCCCAGGCATTGCAGGCCCGCGCTGGTCGAGAGGATACCCATCTCCGAAGGGTAGCTCTTGGCCACCGGCGTGAGAATCTCGAGCAGCAGTTCGGCCTGCGCCTTCTCGTCGCCTTCGGCCACGTGCGCAAGATCCGCCAGCTTTGCGCAATACACGATCAAGGAAAGGGACCCCTCGACCACCGCACGCTGAAACAGCAGCATCCGCTTCACGTCCGCATGCGCGATGATCGGAACCTGCGGCGTGGCCGGATCCTTCGCGGTGATCTTCCGGCCCTGTGGCCGCTCCATCGCATAGTCGAGCGACGCATAGTACGCCGCCGTAGCAATCGCCGTCGCGCCCGCGCCCACGTCCACGCGCGCCTCGTTCATCATCTGAAACATGTACGACAGGCCGCGGTTCTCTTCGCCCACCAGCCAGCCGCGGCAGTCGCCGTGTTCACCCATCTCGAGCTGGGTGATGGGGGATCCCCGGTAGCCCAGCTTGTGGAAGATGCCCGTACACACGAGGTCGTTCGGCTCCGTGTTGCCGTCCTCCGTGGGCCGGTGCTTCGGCACCACGAACATCGAGATGCCCTTCACGCCCGCGGGCGCGCCCGCCACCCGCGCAAGCATCAGGTGTACGACATTGTCCACCGCATCGTGCTCGCCGCAGGAGATGAAAATCTTCTGGCCCTTGATCCGGTAGGAGCCGTCGTCCGAGCGCGTTGCCGTGGTGGCCACGTCCGTGAGTGAACTGCCGGCCTGCGGTTCGGTCAGCGCCATCGTCCCTTGCCATTCGCCGCCAAACATCTTCGGCACGTAGGTGTCGATGAGTTCTTGCGACGCGAAGGAGATGATCAGCTGCGCTGCGCCGGAACTGAGGAAGGGATACACGCTCGCCGAGTAATTCGCCGCCGACAACAGGAAGCGCACCGCGACCATCACCGTGTTCGGCAGTTGCTGGCCGCCGAGATCGTAGGGCGCATGCGCGCCAATCCAGCCGCCCTCGCCGCATGCCTTCATCAGATCGCGCCCCATCGGGCGCACCCGGA
>JAUIKJ010000312.1 GCA_030430835.1 Candidatus Hydrogenedentota bacterium | reverse complement strand
ATGGCCGCGTCCCAGTTCCCCCAGAGCACCGCGTCGAACTCGCCTGCGCGCAATTGCGCCAGCACCGTATCCAGGTCGGCCGCCGCACCTGGCCAGTCAAAGTTGCAGGGATAATGCTTGTGCTCCTCCGGGGGCGCGCCGTGCAGGGTCGGTTTATGCGGATACTCCAACACGGCATCGCCGCCCAGTACCCGGCACAATCCGTCGTAGAGTACGTCAAGGCCATAGTGGGGCCGGGGGTGCGTTATGAATAGAATGCGCCGGGGGCCGCGCGCGGGGTCCCAGTCCGGCGGACAATCCGCTGGAAAGGCTGGGGCGGCATCGTCGGACAGGGCCGCCAGTTGCTCCGCGGCCTCGTTGTCCGGTGCGACATGCAACACCGAGCGCAGCAGGCGCCGCGCCATATCCGCATCGCCGGCCTGGCGCCAGAGTTCGGCCTGACAACGGTACGCAGGCACAAAGTGCGGCTCGCGTGCCACGGCGGGATAGAAGAGTTCCTGGGCCCGCACCAGCGTTTCAATACGATCCTGGCCGGGATCCTGCTGCTGCCAACGCGCGATACAAACCAGCTTTTCCGTGTTAATGACCGCATGTGTGACCGGGTCCGCCAGGAAGCCAGCCGGGATGCGCTCCAGTACCTCATAACTACCGCCAGGATCATCGGCATCGAGCAGACGGTGGGCGTGCTCCACGGGGTTATAGTCGGGACGGACAAAGACCAGCACGATATCGGCAGTGGACCAGTCCACACGCTGCTCTTCCGCCGCGGCTGGGAAGTGCTTCCCGCCGAAGTCAAAGGCCGCGCCCTTCGCCGCATTGGCAACCCGGCTAAAGACCCGGTCCTCGATCGGCTCAATCAGGTAGGTGTGAAAATCTGCAGACCGGGCCGCCTCTCCGATTTCGGCTACGGCGGGCATGGCCGCGCCCGGCGCGGTCTGCCAGTAGCCCGGGTTCTCGAAGAGTACCGTCACGTCGCCTTCGGCCGCCAGGAGCGGCCGAAGCATACGCAGGGTAGCCGCGAATACGTCGGTTTCCAGATCCGGATCGACGAAGATCACAGCGTCGAAATCCGGCACTGCAACGGTCGCACTGAGTTCGGTAAGGCTTGCAAACGCAGCCTGCTCGAGGATCGCCTGCAGGATCGCATAGCGTTCCGGCAATCGTTCGACGCCAAAGACCTGCACATGTTTGCGCTGCTTCATGAGCCCGGCAAAGACCGCAATGTCACTGCCGATGATCAGAACCTTCCTCGCGTAGAAGGGCACACGTCCGTAGAGTCCCGCGCGATCACCGCGGTAGCGTTCCTGCATCGGTTCCGTCATCGCGGCTCCAAGCCTACAAGGGAAGCACCTATCACGGGACTACTCCGCAAGCTCCTTCTTCAGCGCCATCTTGTTGACCTTGCCGTTGGCCAACAAGGGCAGTACCGGCCGCAGGTCGAAGCGTTTGGGCACCTTGAAGTTGGCCAGACGCTTCTTGCAGTGTTCGCGCAGTTCATCGCCGGTGGTTTCCTGCCCCGGCTTGAGCATGATGAAGGCGTGGCCGACTTCGCTGTACACGTCGTCCTTCACACCGATAACGGCGGCGAAGAGCACGGCGGGGTGCTGTTCCAGCACGTCTTCCACTTCGCGCGGAAACACGTTTTCGCCGCCGGTCTTGAACATCTCGGAACTGCGTCCGGAGATGAACAGGTAACCTGCCTCGTTCATCCAGCCGAGATCGCTGGTGTGGTACCAGCCGTCGTCGTCAAGCACGGCCTTGGTCGCGGTGGGGTTGTTGAGGTAACCCTTCATGACGCTCGGCCCGCGCACGACGATCTCCCCCACTTCACCGTGGGGAAGTTCCTTGCGGTCCGCGTCCACGATCTTCATCTCGAAGGGCGGCACCACCTTGCCCGCCGACTTCGACAGCATTTCCTGATCATCCTCGGGCATGGCATAGGTCACGAACCCACAGAGTTCGGTCGATCCATAGCCAGTAAGAAGGCGCGCGCCCGTGGCCGAGGCAATCTTGGACAACACCTCCAGCACGAGCTGCGGGGGCGTGGAGCCGCCCCAAACGAATTGCTTCACATGGCTCCAGTCCATCTCCCTGAACTTGGGCGCCTGAAACTGCATCAAGAACATCACCGGCACCTGGCCCACCATGGTGATGCGTTCCTTCTCAATGACTTCCAGCGAGGCCTGTGGATCGAACTGATCCATGAACACGATCGCGGCACCGGCATAGATCGCGCCAAAGGCGATCTCAACATCCGCGGCGACATGGTTGATCGGGAAGTGCAACAGCATCCGCCCGCCGTCTTCCACGCCGAAATGCGCCACCTCCACCTCGATGTTTTTAACAATCGCACGGTGGGTCTGCAACACGCCCTTCGGCCGGCCGGTGCTGCCGGAGGTGTACATCAGCAGCGCCTCGTCGTCTGGCGCCACCTCGGCCGCGCGCGCGGCGAGTGCCGCGTCCAGATCCGGACGGGGCTGGTCGACGAAGGCCGCCCACTCCGGCAGGTCTTCCCGGCTTTCACCGATCACGATCGCCTCAAGAATGCTCGGGAACTCCTGCTTGAAGGTCAACCCGGCCTGCACGAGATCGATGCCCAGATAGCTGTTGAGCGTGACGAGAACACTCGGCTGCGAATGGCCGATGACGTAGCGCAGTTCGTCGGTCGTAAACTTCGGAGATAACCCGAGCCAAATGGCGCCAATCTTCGAGGCCGCCATGAAACAAATCGCGAATTCCGGGCGGCCCATGGAAACCATTGCGACGCGGTCACCGCGCTCCACGCCCAACTCGAGGAAAGCTTTCGCCGTCCGGTCGACCTGTTCACGAAACTCGGCCCAGGTCATCCGGGTATCCTCGAAGACCAGCGCCTCCGCGTCCGGGGTCTTCGTGGCCCATTTCTCCACGTGGTGCCAGAGCAGATCCATGCTGTGCTCACTCATTGTCGTCGGTCCTTCCCATGCGCGGTCATGCGCCCGCAGCCAGGGTCACGCTTCCGT
Organism: Candidatus Hydrogenedentota bacterium; assembly: GCA_030430835.1. Classification (GTDB taxonomy): domain Bacteria; phylum Hydrogenedentota; class Hydrogenedentia; order Hydrogenedentales; family JAEUWI01; genus JAUIKJ01. The sequence continues at coordinate 942 of JAUIKJ010000312.1, read as the reverse complement.
TCCGGATCGCCTGTTCCCCGGCCGCATTCAGTACGTTAAAGTAAACTCGAATCCCGTCGTCGCCTGTATCCTTCCGAAGCAGGCGCAGGCGAATGGTGCTGTCCATCAAGACCATGCCGGTGAAATTGCAGCGTATGTCCCGCACACGACGCGGATCGCCACCGGCATGGGCATTTACGATCTCCCGCAACACACGGCTCAGCGTGCAAGTTCCCTGCAGGATGGGGGCCGGCAGGCCCACGGCCTGCGCAAAGGCCGGTGAGGTATGGATCGGATTGTGAATATCGGCCCCGGCGTCGTAGCGGTGCGCCGCAAGGGCATCTACCACCTCGTCCAACTCGGCAATAGGCGCGTCGCTATCGTCTACCTTGCCCACCGCCGGCACCCCGTCCGCGGTTGCACCATCATCGGCGCAGGTCACGCCGCGCAGCATTGCGCCCGCGTACTCGGTAAACACCGGCGTGCCGTCCGCCGCGACACCGCCATAGCGGATCACGAAATGCGTGCCGGCGCGGTGGGGTTGAATCGCCACCACCTTACCGGTGACGGTCAGGCGGTCGCCAGCCTCAATGGGCCGGTGCAGTTGCAAAACTTCGCTGTAATGAACAATGCGGGTGCGGATCTCCGCATCGAGGCTGTCGGACCAGTAGCGGTCATAGTCCACGGTCATCTGCCAAGACAGCGCGACGGGATACAGCGGCGGTGCCAATATTCCCTCGGGGCGCGTGTCGTCCAAGTAGGCGGGATTCGGGTCTGGAATGCCCGCGGCAAAGTTCATCGCCTGACGCGATGTCACCTCGACGGTATAGGGCGCGCTGCGCTGCCCAAGCATGGTGGAATCCAGCCGCATGATGTACTCCCGGGAACAACACCCAAAACTAACACGAACCGGCGCGGCGATGGAAGCCTAGCGCCCCACGCTGGTGCCGATTACCGCCCAGT
>JAUIKJ010000311.1 GCA_030430835.1 Candidatus Hydrogenedentota bacterium | reverse complement strand
CATCGACACTACGCCCGAAGGCCACACCGTCGTGGTCTTCAACCCGATGACTTGGCCGGTGAAGCTGCCGGTCACTGTATCGCCGATCGTCGAACGCACGCTCGAAGCGCCGCTGCAACTCGTGGACGAAAACGAACAGTCCGTCCCCTTCCAGCCCGTGCGCGGAGAGCGCGCCGCGGGCAAGCGCTACGCATTTATGGCCGACGTGCCCGCGATGGGCTACCGTTGCTACCACGTGCGATCCGCGTCGCAGCCGGAACGCCGCCGTGATCTACCGAATTATTTCCAGCGCACGATCGAGAATGACCACTGGATTCTGGAACTCGATCCCTACAGCGGCGCCATTGACAAGCTCTGGGAGCGTGAGCACAACCTCTTCCGGAGCGGTGCCTATCTCGCCGCAATGGTCGACCATTCGGACACCTGGAGCCACGGTGTCCAGTCCTACCGCACCGAGGCCGGACGTTTTCGCGCGACCTCGATCCAGTGCGCCGAGGAAGGCAACGTACTGGTCACCGCGCGCGTGGAATCCGCATTCCGCAATTCGACCGCGGTCATGGAGTACACGCTGTATCAGAGCGCGGGCTTCATCGACATCAATCTCGAAGTCGATTGGCAGGAAGCGCACCACGTGCTCAAGCTCGGTTTCGACACGATGATCGACATCGATACCGTGACCGCGGAAACGGCCTATGGCCACACCGAACGCAAGCCGAACGGGGACGAAGAGCCGGCCCAGCAGTGGGTTGACATCGCCGGCACCATGGGGGACCGCCGCGTTGGCCTCGCGGTGATCAACGACGGCACCTTCGCCTACGACGCGCTGGACCGCGAGTTGCGCCTCACGCTGCTGCGCAGTCCGGCCTATGCGCATCACGATCCCGATCGCTTCGTGCCGGGCCGCGACCCGGCCATCATGGATCTCGGCCGCCACCGCTGGCGTTTCCGCATCGTTCCGCACGCGGGCGACTGGCGCGCCGCGCGCGTGGTCAAGCAGGCCTGGGAACTGAACACCCCGCCGCTGGTGCATGTCGAATCCGCGCACCCGGGCAAGCGTCCGCCGCGGGCGACGCTCATGGGTACCGAGGCGGACAACGTACTGATCACCGTCGTGAAGCAGAGCGAGGACGGGGAGGAACTGATCGTCCGTGGCTACGAGACCGCGGGCCGCGCAGCCACGACCACGCTGCACCTCCCCTTCTTCGAGCAGACCTTCGAACTGGCCTTCGCGCCCCACGAGATCAAGACGGTGCGGATCAACCCGAAGGACTGGTCCCTGCGCGAGACCGATCTGCTGGAAGAATAGGGAACGCGATGGCCGAGAACCTCGTCACCGGCGCCACGGGCCTCGTCGGTCACAACATTGCCCGCGTCCTGCGCGAGCAGGGCAAGGCCGTGCGCGTGCTGGCGCGGGATCCCCAACGTGCGGCCGGCATCGTGCCGGAAGGCTGCGAGATCGTCGCGGGCGACCTGGCCGCGCCCGCTTCTCTGCGTGCGGCCTGCAACGGCGTCGCGGTCGTCTACCACGCCGCCGGCCTGCCTGAGCAGTGGCTGCCGGACATTGACACCTTCCGCCGGGTCAATGTCGAAGGCACGCGAAACATGCTCGCCGCCGCAAATGAATGTAATGTTCGCCGCTTCGTCTATACCAGCACGATAGACGTGTTCCAGGCCGCGCGCGGCGCGGACTACGACGAGAGCGTGATCGACCCCGAGCCGAAAGGCACGGCCTATGAGCGGTCGAAGCAGGCGGCAGACCAACTGGTGGTGGCGGCGGTGGGGGAGGGGATGGACGCAGTCTTCCTCCACCCCTCCGGTGTGTACGGCCCCGGTCCTACGGCGTCTCCCGGCCTGAACACCTTTATCACAGATTTGAATCAGGGAAAGATACCGATGTTGTTGCCGGGCGGGTTTCCCGTGGTCTACGGCGACGATGTCGCCCGCGGGCACATCACCGCCGCGGAGCAGGCCGCGGCCGGCGCGCGTTATATTCTCAGCGAATGTTATTATTCACTGGCAGAAACCGCAACGATTGTAGGGGAGGCCCTCGGCCGGCGCGGCGCGCCACCGGTCATGCCGCTGTGGCTGGGCCACATCGTCGCCCACGCGGGCGAGGCCCTTTCGTCGGTCATCCAGCGTCCGCCGTTGATTCCGAAGGGCCAACTGCACTTCATGCAGTGGCAGGCGCGTCCGAGCAGCGCCAAGGCACAACGCGAGCTCGGCTGGCGGCCGACGCCCCTTGCCGAGGGCATGGCGAAGACCGTGGCCTGGCTGCGTGAACAGGGCCGCATTTAGGGCCCGGGGAGAAGACCCATCGACAACATCCTACCTTTCCCGTCCGTGCCCGAGGGCAGCCTGGAGCGCGTGGAACAGCGCTGCCTGATGTACCTGCGTCAGGTCAAGAATCCGCTGGTGCCCTTGCAGAACCTGGTGGACTATTGCCGTCGCGAAGAACCGGATTCGCCGATTCAAGAGAACGTCCTGCTGGTATTTCTCCGGAACCATGCCGACATCGAGGTGATCGACGGGCCGCTGCCCGGCGAACCCATCGACAGCGAGACCCTCGCCGATGCGGGAATCGTGATGGGCATCCGCGTGATACTGAAGGAGCGCCTGCCCTCGCGGCGAGAGATGGAAGCGATCTTTGTGGCACAGGTGCAGTCGATGCAGCAGCAGCTTGCCCAGGCACTGTCGGATGCCCATGATGCGGGCAACGAAGAACGCGCTGCGAAACTGCGCGACGCCCTGCAGCGGACCGATGCCATGCGCGAGCGCATTGCCGACGTGCTCGGCCGGAAGGGTACGATAGACAACGACGAAGAATAGCGCCTGCGCCGGGTGGCGCCGCATCCGCGGCGGTGTGCAGGCCGATGCAGCCCGCGCATGCGCGGTTCTGCGGAAGGATGATGCATGATACGCGTGTTCCTCGCCGGATTCCTGATTGCCACGGCCGCCGCGGCGGATCCCGTGACCACGGTCCTGACCCTTCCGGACAACGCCTGGGATGTTGCCTCGACCGACCTGAATGGCGATGGCCTCGGCGACATCCTGCTGCTCTGCTGCGATGAGAAGAGCGTGCCGCTGAACAAGTACGTGCTCGTGTTTCTCTCCCGGGCTGGTGGTGGGTTCTTCGAGCAGGCGGATTCGAAGCTGGTCCTGCCGCCGGATACCGGGGTCCTCTTCCTCGCTGAGACCGATGGCGCCATGCCCGTGGAACTGGTCGCTGCGGATGCGCTCGGTGCAACGGTCTATCGCTACGCACAGGGCAGCTTTCAGTCCGGTGAATCTCCCCGATTCCATTCCCTGCTGCCTACCGGATCCAAAGAGCCGCTGTTCCTCACCAACGTCGCCGAGGACCTGAACGGCGACGGTATCGACGAGTGGATGATCCCCGTGTCTGCCGGCTACGCGGTGCGCAATGCGGATCGCGAACTCGCGACGGTACGCTGCGACGTGGTCAGCGAGATGCGCCGCGCGGAAAGCATTTCGGTCTCGCACCGTCTGCCCCCCTTCCGCGCCTTCACACTCGAGGGCGAGACGACCAAGGGACTCGCCTTCCTCAGCGATGCCTATGCGGATTTCTCGCATGGGCCCGGCTGGTCGATCCACGAGCGATTCAAGATTCCCATGGAACTCAAGGACAAATGGGAGTCTGTTGCCAAGATGAACGACATCAACAACGACGGCTTTCCCGACCTCACCGTGACCCAGACCCAGGGCACCGTAAACCTCGAGTCCTTCACGCAGGTCTATCTCGCCTCCGCGCCCTTCACCTATCCGGACCAGCCGAACGCCACGTTCTCCTCGAAGGGTGCCGTGTCCAGTCCAACCATGAAGGACGTCAACGGTGATGACCAACTGGATGCGATCGTGATCACCATTCCGCTGGGCGTGAAAAACCTGATCAGCTACTTCGTGCGCGGCAAGATCACTGTCGATGCGGCGACCTATCTCTTC
>JAUIKJ010000310.1 GCA_030430835.1 Candidatus Hydrogenedentota bacterium | reverse complement strand
TCGCTGAACAGCCGGTTAACCTCCTAACCTCAGCGCTATCACACATTCCCGCCGGAAACAGGCACCGGCGACAGGTATAACGACCTCATCCGTCACGAGTCTTCAAAACCAGCAAATAACAGCCAAAAAAAAAGCACACCGTATTCGGTGTGCTTTTTTCGGTTTAGAACCGGATCATCCGATCATCACAGTAATGGAATAATCATCAATGCCACAATGTTGATAATCTTGATCAGCGGATTGATTGCCGGGCCACTTCGGGGCACGCTGCGCTCGCGCAACTTCACGATCACCCACGACCGCATGCACTTCCTGGCCGCGGGCGAAGGTGGCCGCATCCGCCTGGTCATCGGCGGATATCAACTCCGCATGAACACCGACCTGCTCTTTGAAGGCACCTTGATCGACGTGAACACCGGCGGTGCGTGGCAATGGCATTCCATGGTCAATGGACTGAGTAAATTCGTCGGGCGAGAAGCCTACATCGAGATCATGGATGACAACGATGGCTGGGTGGCCGTGGACGAGATTGTGTTCTCGAACGCGGGTGCGCCGCCGGTGGGTGCCGGTACGCTGATCCATTCTCTGGCGAAGCCGAAGGGCAGCGACTGGGTCCGTTCACCGGCGCGCCTGGCCAAGCGCTACGCCTTCGTGGCGCGCGAGGCCTTCGACGACCTGCGCCGCGGCACCGCAGACAACGGCGAGCGCGCCCTGATTACGTGGCTGTTGGAGAATCGCCTGATCGACCTGGGAGGTGCGGGAGAACATCTCGCCGCCGCCGTGTCGAAGCGATGGGATCTCGCCGGCAACGTGCCGCGGCCGACCCCCGTGCTGGCGATGACCGATGGCAGTCCCGTCGATGCCCCGCTCTACCTGCGCGGCAATCCGAAGACCCCGGCGGACCCGGTCGAACGGCGTTTCCTTGAGGCGCTTGCGCGCTACCAGGTGGATCCACCGCAACGCGCGAGTGGTCGACTTGCGCTGGCCGAGAGCATCGCGCATCCGGATAATCCGCTGACCGCCCGGGTTATGGTGAATCGGGTTTGGCACCATCTCTTTGGCCGTGGCATCGTCCCCTCGGTCGACAACTTCGGTGTGCTTGGCCAGATGCCGAGCCACCCGGAACTGCTCGATCATCTGGCGAAGCGCTTCATTGCGGCCGATTGGTCCGTTAAGACGCTCATTCGCGATCTGGTGTGCACGCAGACCTATCGCATGGACAGTGCCCGCGCAGACGCCGTTGCGGAACAACAGGATCCGGCGAACATACTTCTCCACCGGATGCCCTTGCGCCGGCTTGAGGGCGAGGCCGTGCGCGACGCGATTCTCGCGGCCGCGGGTACGCTGGACGACACGATGTATGGGCCTTCGGTGCCCGCCTATCTGTCTCCCTTCTCGAGTCAGAGCCGGCGTCCTCCGGAGTCCGGTCCGATGGATGGCGACCGGCGCCGGACGATCTATCTTGAGGTGCGCCGGAACTTCCTGCCAGAGATGCTGCAGGCCTTCGATCTGCCGCTTCCCGACACGACGATTGGACGGCGTACAGTTTCGAATCTGCCTGCGCAGGCGCTGATCCTGATGAACGATCCCTTTGTCGCCGCGCAGGCACGAGCATGGGGCGAGCGCATCGTCAACGCTGGACCCACTACGACAGAGGAGCGTATCGCGTCCCTGTACGCGACCGCACTCGGCCGACGGCCGGATGCCAATGAGACGGGGCGCATGCTGGATTTCCTTGAGAAGCAGCGCGCGGTCTACGAGATTCCGGAAGCGGAGATGGCGGACGACCTGCAGTTGTGGGCCGATGCGTGTCAGGTGATGTACATGCTGAAGGAATTTATCTTTATCGGCTAGCGGCCGAACGAGAAGCGAGGTGGTTGTGAAAGATTCTTGTGCGCACTGCGGCCGGTTTACACAGACGCCCGTGACACGCCGCGAATGGCTGCAACAGGCCTCTGCGGGTTTTGGGGCCGTTGCCCTCGCTTCGCTGCTGGGCGACCGTGCCTATGGTGCTGCGCCGTCGGCCGCACCGCTGCCGCACTTCGCACCGCGCGCGCGCAGCGTGATCTTCCTGTACATGGACGGTGGCGTGGCGCAGATGGACAGCTTCGACCCCAAGCCGCAGTTGACCGCCGACAGCGGCAAGCCTTTCGCCATGAAGATGGAGCCGACCCAGTTCGACAACAACGGCAATACCCTGGGCAGTCCCTGGGCCTTCAATCATTACGGCGAATGCGGTCTCGAAGTGAGCGACCTCTTTCCCTACGTGGGTCAGTGTGCGGATGACCTGCTGGTGGTTCGCTCAATGGTCTCCAAGTTTTCCGAACACAATGCGGCGAATTATTTTCTTCACACGGGTCATGGTCTGCAGGGGCGTCCCAGTATGGGCGCCTGGACGACCTATGGCCTGGGGTCGGAGAACAAGGACTTGCCGGGTTATATTGTGCTCGATGGCGGCCTGATTCCTTCGGGCGGCGCGGACAACTTCAGTTCCGGCTTCCTTCCAGCGGCCTACCAGGCGTCCTTCTTCCGGAACAGCGACCCGGCACTGGCCAATGTGCAGCCCCTTGAAGCGATTCCTGCGGCGCAGCGCAGCAAGCTAGAGGCGATGCACGGCCTCGATGCCGCGGCTTGGGCCCAGCACGGGCGGGACGATCAGCTGGAGGCGGCCATCGCGAACTACGAACTCGCGTGGCGCATGCAGTCCGCCGTGCCGGAGCTCACCAGTATTGAAGGCGAGACTGAAGCCACAAAGAAACTCTACGGCATGGAGGCGGAGTTCGAGCACACCCGCAGTTATGGCCGGCAATGCCTCATCGCGCGGCGACTCGTTGAGCGCGGCGTGCGCTTCATTGAGCTGACCTGTCCCGCAATCAACGGCGTCGATCGTTGGGATGCCCACGGCGGACTTCGCAAGAACCACAGCGAAAACGCGCTCGCGGTGGACCAGCCGATCGCCGGGCTGCTCACGGACCTGAAATCGCGGGGCCTGCTGGAATCGACGCTGGTCGTCTGGGCGGGTGAATTCGGGCGCACGCCCTTCGCGCAGGGCAATGATGGGCGCGACCACAATCCCTTCGGCTTCACGATTTGGCTCGCGGGCGGCGGGGTGAAGGGCGGCATGACCTACGGCGCTACGGACGAGTATGGCTACAAGGCGGTCGAGAACAAGGTGGAGATGCACGATCTCCACGCGACGATGCTCCACCTCCTCGGCTTCGACCACACCCAACTCACCTACCGCTACAGCGGCCGGGACATGCGCCTTACCGACGTCCACGGCCACGTCATGCACGACTGGTTCGCGTAGGGGATTTTGCGTCGTCCGGCATTGTGTTGCGCTGCGACGTATCGTGCTTTCGTACTCGCACTCGTCCAACCGTCATTCCCGCGCAGGCGGGAATCCAGTGCGCGAAGCGCAAATCAATCACGCTGCGCCCTCAGGCGCAACCATGTCTTCGGCGTCTCTCCGAATCCTCGATCACGATAGATACACTGGCCATCATTTCACGATCCCTGGATTCCCGCCTGAGCGGGAATGACGCGTCTCTTGACTCAGGCGTGGGTCGTGTTCGTTTGAGCGTTGGATCTCCTTCGGTGACACGACACGCGCCAATCCCATCCCCCTCCTCAAAGCTCCCACGGCGTTGCGGCCACAAGACCCAATCTGAAACACTGCGGCGGCATGTCTGCCCCTCTGCAATACCTCCGCCGCGCAGCGCGCCATCCCGACGCGCGCATCGCCGTGTTCCTCGCGCTTTCCTTCGGCTTCATGTGCAACCGATGCAGTCTGTGCGCTCGCCAATGCATCACCAAAATCACTCCTCTGTTCACTGGGTATTGGCAGCGGCTTCAACGCCCGCATGCCAACGTAGGCAAATAAAGACAAGTGAACCGCGGCGCTGAATACGTAAAGACCTCTAGGACCCGAAACACTCATAACCAAAGCAGCAAGCA
>JAUIKJ010000309.1 GCA_030430835.1 Candidatus Hydrogenedentota bacterium | reverse complement strand
CCCTGCAGGACCTGGGTCTTTGCGGGTGGACGACGGGTAAGAGAGCCATCCGCGTGCCGAATTGCCACGACAAGATGCGCTTCCTCCAGCCGGTGCTCGATAAAATCCACGCTCCGGTTCTGATAGACCGACCCGCGTTCGACCAGAACTTCGCAAAGATGGATGCCCAGCAGGTCGAGGTCTTCGTTAATAACGGTGGTGTTTTCAAAGGAGTCCAGCAGTTGGGTCGTGGTCGGTCGCACGATCATGTGGGCCAGTCGGAGCCCGCCGATGGCGGCGGGCAGGACCACGTGGCTCGCGCCGGCCTGCACCAGTTTCCGCTCCGTGGACGGCAGTTCGCCACGTGCGAGAATGATGACCTTGGGGTTTAGTTCACGGGCGCTGAGCGTGATGAAGACATTGACGGCGTCGTTCGGCAGGACCGTGGCGAGGAAGCGGGCGGCGGCGATACCGGCCTGCGTCAGCGTGCCCTCTTCGGCGGCGTCGCCCTCGAGCACAAGGTAGCCCCGCTGCTCGGCAGTCTCCCGGCGATCGCTGTCCTTCTCGAGGATAAGGAAGGGATAGCCGGATTCATGAAGTTCCTGGGCAAGAATCTGCCCCATGCGGCCAAAGCCGCAGATGATGGCGTGGTCCCGCAATTCCTCAATGCGTTGCGCCCGGCGGCGATCATCCAGACTCCGCCGCAACTCACCTTCCATGACCATCTGAATAAACCCTCCACTCACGTAGAGCAACGACGTGCACCCCAGCAGAATCACCACGATGGTGAAGGCCTTGAGGCCGGTCGACTCGATGGGAACCGACTCCTCGTAGCCCACGCTGAAGATGGTGATCACCACCATGTAGAGCGCATCGACAAAGCCCGCGCCGGAGAACATGTAACCCGCCACGGCAATGGCGAAGGTCAGGAAGAACAGCGCCAGTCCAGTTCGGATTCGGTTCACGGGCGTTTGCACGGCGACACGGATCTCCCTCACGCATGAAGCCCGCAACGCGCCAGCGCTGCCGTGCGCCGAATGTTCGGGCATGGAGATTGGAGCAAGAACGGGGCCAAAGCCGTGTGCGCGAAAAGAAGCAACCCGGGAACCGCGATGCGATTTCCGGGTTGTAGTCGATGTTGCTACGCACATGGCGCGCGATACAGCTTACCCGCGGCGCCGGTGTTGGGGCCTGGTTTTGCACCCCCGGGCTACCGGCGCCGGCGCCGCTGCACTATTCTTCGGAACTGCGCCCCACCGGCGGCTCATAGCCGGGATCCAGCGTTTCCACCTTGTCGTGCTCCGGCTGCATGTGCTCCGCCGGAATGTCCTTGCGGGTCAGGTCGCCACCCGCCTGGCCAGGGCCATACTTCGCGTTCTCGATAACGTAGAAGAATTTCTGGTCCGGACCCTGCTGCAGTTTGATGTTGCCGTTCACCAAAATCGGCTCCTGCCAGACGTAATCCACCGTCTCGCCCTCGGCCATCTTGACGTAGAGCACGTCCCGCGCCGGGGGCATGCGGCAGAAGTAGCATTCGATCGGGACCGGCAGCAGGATGAATTCGGTCATCTTGCGGAACTGGTTGAGCGGCACGATAAAGCCGATGATGTCAATGTGCTCGCCATCACGCGCGACCAGATCCTCGGCGAAGATGCCGCCGCTACGGAGCGAGCCGCGGGTCTCCATGAGCAGTTTCCAGGGGAGCAACTCGAGGCCGAGATTGGTGCGCGAACGCTCGGCGGCGATGCGCATCTTCTCGAACTTCTCCCACAGTTCTCCGCGCTGGAGGTTGTAGTTGAAGAACACCACGGCGCCCAGCACCACGGCCACGCCGGCCAGGGCGGTCAGTTCTCGTTTTACGCGTCGTCTCACGGTACTGCTTATCCTTTGGCTTCAGATCCAGTCTGTCTGATAAACGCAGGGGCGGTCCTGAACCATTCCTGCGCTGGCTGCGTATAGCTTCTCACGGCTGCCGCCGCGAGGCATGAGCAAGCGCATGCACTCCAAAATTCGATCTCCAGTCAGGATACGCTATTTCCCGAAGTCGGCGAAGCGGCCGCCTTCTTCGGCGAGTTTTTTCAGCAGGGGCGCGGGTTCCCAGAGCTTGCCGTGCTGCGCGTGGAATTCGGCGACCTTATCGTAGACGGTCTTGACGCCGACGGTGTCGGCGTAGAACATCGGCCCGCCGCGGAAGGCGGGGAAGCCGTAGCCGTAGACGTAGATCACGTCGATGTCCGAGGAACGCAGCGCGATGCCTTCTTCGAGGATCTTCGCGCCTTCGTTGATGAGCGCATAGATCGTGCGCTCGATAATTTCTTCGTCGCTGATGGCCTTGCGCTCGATACCAACCAGCGCGGATTCCTGGATGACCAGTTCGTCTACCACGGGATCCGGCTGCGGCACGCGGTTGCCGGGCTCGTACTTGTAGAAGCCCGCGCCGGTCTTCTGGCCGTAGCGGTCCATCTCGCAGATCTTGTCGCCGATGGCGGAGTAGCGTTCGTCCTTCGGGCGCGTGGCGGCCTGCCGCTTGCGGATGCGCCAGCCCACGTCGAGGCCCGCGAGATCGCTCATCGCGAAGGGCCCCATGGCCATGCCGAACGCGTAGAGCGCGCCGTCCACCTGCTGCGGCAGCGCACCTTCTTCGAGCAGGAACATCGCCTCGCGGAGGTAGGGGTGCACCATGCGGTTGCCGACGAAGCCGTCGCACACGCCGACGAGTACGGCCGTCTTTCGGATGATCTTGGCCAGCGCGAAGGAGGTGGCGATGACCTCCTTGGAGGTCTTCTCAGCACGCACGATCTCAAGCAGCTTCATGATGTTCGCCGGGCTGAAGAAGTGCAGACCGATGACCTGCTCCGGCCGCGAAGTAACGGCGGCAATCTCGTTTACGTCGAGCGTGGAAGTATTCGTCGCCAGTACGCAGTCCGGCTTGCAGACAGCGTCGAGCTTGCCGAAGACCTCGCGCTTGAGCTCCATTTCTTCGAAGACGGCTTCGATGACGATGTCGACGTCCTTGAGATCATTATAGTCGAGCGTGGGCTTGATGAGGCCCATGACCTTGTCCATCTTCTCCTGCGTCATCTTCCCCTTCTTCACCTTGCTCGCGTAGTTCTTCTGGATGATCCCGATACCCTTGTCGAGACCTTCCTGCGTGGCATCGGTGAGGAAGACGGGGATGCCGGCGTTCGCGAAGTTCATCGCGATGCCGCCACCCATCGTGCCCGCGCCGAGTACGGCGGCGGATTCGATCTTCTTGACCGGGGTATCCTTCGGCACATCGGGGATCTTGGTGGCCTTGCGCTCAGCGAAAAAGATGTGGCGCTGAGACTGGGACTGCGTGGAGATGAGGCAGTTGTAGAAGATTTCCTTCTCCTTCATCAGCCCTTCGTCAATATTCGTCTGCGTCGCGATTTCGACGGCGTCGATGGCGCGCTGCGGCGCTTCGAAGCCACGCTTCACCTTGGCGAGTTGCGCGCGCATGGTCTTGAATATTTCGCCGGAACCCTCGAAGGTCGCCTGCATGTCCTTGATGCGGCGCGGCGGGGTGCCTTCGGCGGCGAGCTTCTCGGCGTAGGCCAGCGCACCGGCGAGCAGGTCACCTTCGATCAGTTCATCGACCAGCCCGAGCTTGTGTGCTTCGGCCGCACCGATCGGCACGCCGCTGGCAATGATCTTCACGGCGGCTTCGATGCCGATGAGCCGGGGCAGGCGCTGCGTGCCGCCGGCACCGGGAATGATACCCAGGTTCACTTCGGGCAGGCCGCACTTCGCATTGGGCACGGCAACGCGATAGTGGCAGCCAAGCGCGGTCTCCAGCCCGCCGCCGAGGGCGGTGCCGTGAATCGCGGCGACAACCGGCTTCTCGCTGTTCTCGAGCCGGGCGATCACTTCGTCGTGGAAGGGTTCTTCCGGCGCGCGGTTGAACTCGGTGATGTCGGCGCCGGCGATGAAGGTGGAACCCTCGCAGATCAGCACGATCGCCGTTGCACC
>JAUIKJ010000001.1 GCA_030430835.1 Candidatus Hydrogenedentota bacterium | reverse complement strand
GCGGGGTGCGGATGGGCGTGCGAAGGAGGCGATCGTGACTGAGTCTGATGGCACGGGTGAGCGTTCGGCGGACCCGAAGCCGCGGCGCGGGCTCGGCGGCGTCATCCACACCTACCTCGGCTACGACCCGAAGAGCTTTCCGCCCCCGACGCAGCCGCCGGGGGACATGGTCTCCGGGGCCTTCGACCACCTGCTGACCTACGGGTCCACCGAGGGGCTCACGCCCGAGCAGCTCGCCGACGCCATCGAGATCGACCCGTCGCAGATCCAGGGCCTCGGGCCGTCGCTGCAGGCGCTCATCGCCATCTACGTGTTCAACCTCGTGTTGGCGGTCTATACGCCGACCATCGATCCCACGGGCGATATCAAGCAACTGCTAAGCGCTTGGGCCGCTGTGTTGCTGGGCGGCGGCTGGCTCATCGCCGCGTGGCGCTACCGGTTTCCGCTGCAGCGGCCCCGACTCTTCGCCGTGACGATACTGCTTCTGATTGGCATGCTTGCCCTCGCCACCCTGCGCTCACCTTACTTCTGGTATTCCCTCTCCGAACTGGGCTACTTCGTTGCACTGGCCGTGGTCTACCTCGTGGCGTCGCAGGTGTATCGTAGCCCGGAAGACCTTCGCGCGCTTATGCTGGCGTTCTGTGGTGCGGTGGCATTGTCTTCGCTCTATGCCTTTGGGCAGGCGGTCGGCATCGATCCCGTGAGTTGGGCTGATCGCAGCAGCGACGTGTACACCAATCTCCCGGGTACTTTCGGCAACCCGAACTACGCCGCGCACACCCTGATACTTGTGATTCTGATGTCGCTCTATCTCGCGGCTACCTGGCGCGCGGAGATTCTGCTGCTGACAGTGATCTACGTCACGCATCTCGTTTTCACGGATCAGCGTGCGGGCTGGCTCGCCCTGGCAGCGGGTGGCGGGCTTGCGGGACTGGGCTTTGCCGTGCATACCGTGCTGCGCCGGCGCCCGGTCGTCAGCACCGTGACGACCATCATACTGGCGGGCGTGCTGGGCATCACCGCAATCGCCGGGGCCATGGCCCTGTCCGAGCGCCGCACGGGCAGCGCCTTCCCGCTTGATGTCTCGTTGCTCATTCGCTATCAGTCCTACGTCAGTGCGTCGGACATGATTCTGGATGCGCCGCTGTTGGGCTATGGTCCTGGGGTCTATGGTCTGGCCTATCCCGAGTACTGGACTGGCTTCGAGCAGGAGTGGTTTGCGCAAGAAGGGCGCATGAACGCCCACGTTCACAACGATTTGATGGAACTCGCAATCGACGGCGGCCTTCCCGCCGCGGGCTTCTACCTGGCGCTGCTCGTGCTCGGCATGGCCTATGGCCTCACGCTGGCCTTCGCCGCACCCGCGCGCGACCGGCGCTTGCTTGGCTATTTCTTCGCCGCGTTCTTTGCGGCCTACGCCGTGGACGGGCTTTTCGGATTCAACCTGCGCGTGCCCATCTCGGCTGCGGTATTGTTCTTCGTGCTGGGTGCACTTGATGGGCTGTGGTCCAGCGCCGCGGTGCCGGCGGCAGCCGCCCCGAAACGTGGCCTTCGGTTCGCCGCGGTGGTGGCCGTGCTGCTTGCACTGGGCTTCGCTGTGCTGGAGTCCCGCGTCTTTGCCGCGAATTACCAGTGGCAACAGGGCAAGCGCGAGGAGGCCCAGCGCCGTCTCGATGCCGCGATGCGGCATTACGAATCCGGCCAGCGCCTCGCGCCCTGGAACTGGAACTTCGAGCGGCGCATGGGACACCTCAAGATCAAGCAACGGGACTACGTGGGGGCCGAAGCACATTTCACCCGATCGCTCGCGATCAACCCCGACTATTTTCTGACGAACCTGCCCTTGGCGAATACCCGGCTTGTGCTTGCGCAGGCGATTCTCAAGTCCGATTCCACGGCCGTGGACGACGCGCTGGAAAAGCTCGAGGAGGCCACCGCCAATGCCAACGCGGTTTTGGCGATCTGTCCAATGTATGCCCCGGCCGAAGCCGTGCTTGGCCGCGTGGCTTCGGTCAGCGCCGTGTACCAGCGGCTTCATCCGGATCCGGCGCAGCGCGACCAGGAAGCAGCGCACTGGCGCGATGCCGAGCAGCATTTCCTTCGCGCCATTGACCTCGGCGCCGTCAATCCGTCGTCGCTCTACCGGATGACGGCGGAAGTACGCAAGGCGCTGGAGGACTTTGCGGGCGCGGAAGACATGCTTGTGCGCGCGGCGCAAACCAACCCGGCGGACGATTCCGTCTGGCCACCCTTCCTCGAACTCGCGGAGAAGCACGGCCGCTTTGATCGCCTGCTCAACACCATCTATGAACAGATCGATGTGCTGCGCCAGGCGGAGGAGATGGACCGGAATGCGCTGACCACGCTTTACATTCTACTGGCCAGCGTGCTCGAGAACAGCAAGCGCGACCTCGACGCGGCCGAGCGTGCCTATGCGTCTGCCGTGGAGATTGGCCCCGCGCGTCCGGAGCTTTGGACGAATTTCGCGCGCTTCGCCGCGGCGCACAACCGCCAGGCCGCGCTCGCGGACGCGGTGCACCGTGCGGCTGCGGTTGCCGAAGCGGAGTCCACGGACCTGTTGCCGCAGGTACGGGCCGTGGACGCGGCGAACCATGCGGGTGGTGCCGCCCTGGATGGGGCGAGCCTGCTGCTGGTGTCCAGTGTGCGCGCCCATTCCGCCGACGCCGACATGACGGCCGCGCAGACCTATGGCTGGGCCGCTGACTGGCTCAATGCGGCCCTTGCCGCGATGCCTGAAGGCGAGGCATGTACCGCGCGGCTGAATCTCGGTATCGTCTACGCGAGTATTCGCCGCTTCGCCCAGGCCGAAGAACTCTTCCGCCGCGCGGACCCCTGTATTGGCGATGAACAGCGCCCGTATCTTGCGGTACACCGCGCGAACGCCCTGATCGAGATGCAACGTGAAACCGAGGGCGTCGCCATGTTGCGCGAGGCTGTTGCCGCGGACGCCGACAATTTTGATCTGCGGTGCGCCTACGCGCGCGCACTCGCGAAGACGGGTTTCCGCGAGGAGGCGCGCGAGCAGTACAATACGCTTCTCGCGCAGCCCGACCTCAGCACGCCGGGTCGCGAGATGGTGGAGAAAGAACTCGGGCTGCTCTAGCCGACCGGTGCCCTACACCAATGGGCGACGATCCCGTTCCATTAAAACACGACGTGGACCGGTCGCAAGACCGGCCCACGTCCAAAATCCGTAGGCGTTCGGATTTGTTATTTGTCTAACCAATCACGTCGCCGCTAGCCACGCGTACCCCGCCGGTGCAGGATGAACGTGACGCGGCTTCGCGCACCTTCTGTACGGCCGGAAGCAACAGTCCACCGCCCTTGACCTGATCCAACTGCTTGTCTTTTGTCTCCATCGTCGTGACTTCAATCTTCTTCATGGCTTGGTCCTCCTGTGCCGGCTGTCGCCGCACGAATATTTCCGGGAACCACCCTCGATCCCCGCCGCCCCAAAACGCGATGCCCACACACCGCGGACAGCCAGTCCTAAAGCGCCTGCCGTGCCAATTGCGCCCTCGACGGTGTTAAGCCATTCGTGGCTCTACGGTTAGGGTTGGAAGAATGCCGCTGGATACCGGACCAGCGCGGTCGGCGGCATCTGTCCTGGAAGTCCATAGAAGTCGCGCTTCGCTACCTTGTAGCTTCAAGGCGAGACCACTCCTTCGCTTGTTACTTGGGGAGGGTCTCGAAGCGCGGTGCGGTTCGACGCGCGTAGCGCCATCGGCGGCGCGCGGTATCGTTCTCCGCACGTCGAACGATGTTGCGCAGCATGCCTCCGAAGACGAATTCATGGAGGGGGTAAAGCGCATACCAGTAGCACAGACCCAGCAGGCCGCGGGGATCGTAGATAGCCGTCTGGCGTATTGCGACCTTGTCCGCGATCTCGTCCACTTCAAACTGTAGCCACGCACGCCCAAAGACCTTCATCTCCGCCCGCAACAACAAACGCTCGGGCCGCTCCAGCACTTCCACGCGCCAGCAGTCCACGACATCGCCCGGCGCAAGTCGTACCGGGTTGCGGCGTCCGCGACGCATGCCGACGCCACCGCTGAGGGTGTCGATCAGACCACGCAACTGCCATAGCCAGTCGCCATAGTACCAGCCCGTTTTCCCGCCGATAGCTTCTAGGATGCGGAATGCGTCCTCGCGGGTCGCACGGGCCTTCAGGACACGCGAATCCACGATGCGCGATCCGAAGGCGTCGCCGCCATAGCGGCGCGTCTCGCTCGTGGAGAGGGCATCCGACCAGTGGGTTTGCATGAAACTCTGATCCTCGTCGGCGATCGCACGGCGTATGGCCTCGTCCACCGCCATCGGCTGGACGCTGAAGTCGCGCAGGGCTCGGTCGTCGCGGACCACGCTGGCCATGCTGATGCTGTCGATCAGCTTGCGGCCGATACGCGCGAAGATGGGCGTGACCAGATTGAGCCAGAGACTCGAGAGGCCCGGCGTCAATACGGGGACATTGATGTAGATGCGGCGCAGGCCCACCTCAGACGCGTAGCGTTTCATCAGGTCCAGATAGGACAGGCGCTCCGCGCCACCGATCTCGTAGACGGCGGCGTCAGTGATCGGCGTGTCAATCGCCTGCGTGAGGTAGTCGAGCACGTCGTCCACGGCGATCGGCTGCGTCTTCACGCGGACCCACTTGGGCACCAGCATGACAGGCAGGCGGCGGACCAGGCTCCGGATGAGATCGAAGGAAATGCTGCCGGCGCCGATGACCACCGCCGCACGAAACTCCAGGGTCGGCACCGTCGACGCGCGCAGAATCTCGCCCACGGCATGGCGGCTGCGCATGTGCGCCGACTTTGTCCCCTTTTCCTCCGCCAAGCCGCCAAGGTAGATGATACGCCGCACGCCGCAGCGCTCCGCCGCCGCAGCGAAATTGCGCGCGCCCGTCACCTCGGCCGCCTCGAAGTCGCCCGTCGCGGCGAGTGCATGAACGAGGTAGTAGGCCGTGTCGACACCGTCCAATGCGGCCCTGAGCGAGGCTTCATCTTGCACGTCACCGTAGACCACGTCGACTTCGGGTTCCGTGCGTGCACGCAGTTGCTCGGGGCGCCGCCCCATGCAACGGACGCGGTGGCCTGCCTTGGCGAGACGCCGGTAGAGGCGTCCGCCAATATAGCCGGTCGCGCCGGTCACCAGGACCGTCTGCGGGGTGTCTTTGGACAATGGAGAATCCTTTGTTGCGTTCAGGAAGTGGCGGCGAGCATGTACAGTACCAACACACCCCGCACGGACCAGAGCAGGGTGCGAATCCAGTTGGTGCGCACCAGTGTCTGGATCGCCTGAGCGTCATAGCCCATGGCCAGTTGCTGGTGCAAGGGCACTTGGATGCTGAAGGTGACGACCCACAGCGCCGCAGCCAGCAGCGCGCCGAGCAGTACCGGCGGACCAGCCACCGCCGCCGGCGCGTAGAAAACCAGTGCGACAGCACCGAACAACTCCGTAATCATCAGGGGCACCACCAATACCGAGATCGCCTGTTCGTGAAAGCGCATAAAGGTGACGAAGCGGGTGTCGGGCACATACGCAAATGCGGGGTAATGCACGAGTTGCACGATCCAGATCAGCCCCACCAAGGGCAGGGTACTCGCCACGTTGGCGAAGAGCAGCAGGCCGGCCGTGGTCATGGCCGACCTGCCGCGGGGAGGGGCGTACTCGGATTCGTCTGCATGCGCATTGCCACCGTGTTTAGTCCTCCGGATGCAGGTGCGCGAAGGTTTTCGGGAAGCTATGCGGCTTCCGGCGCATCAGGCTGAATTCGTAGAGTGTGAACATGAAGCCCATAAGGTAGAGGACGGCGGTAGTACCCACTGCGAGGAAAACGAGGGTGGTGCTGGACATTTCCGGTTCCTTTCTCGTTGTGTGGCCCGAGGAGTCCGCGCCACTGTCTAAGGAAACTTCGACACCAGAAGAATTATTCCGCACGATGAGATGAAGTATTGTATCAATATGGAACGATTGGGCGTGGCCAGCCTCAGAAGTACCGTGACGGCGGGCCTAACGCTGCAGCGCGTCCAGACTCACCGCGCCGAATTGCTCCTCGCATAGCGCGCGATAAGGACCCGGCGACTGGATCAGGCTGTCGTGGGTGCCTTGCTGCACCACGTGGCCTTCTTCGAAGACCACCACCTGATCGCAGTCGACGATGGTGGAGAGGCGGTGCGCGATCACCAGCGTGGTCCGGCCTTTCATCAGTTCGTCGAGCGCGTCCTGGATGATGGCCTCGGCGTGGCTGTCGAGGTTGGAGGTGGCCTCGTCGAGAATCAGGATCCGCGGATCGCGCAGGAAGGCGCGCGCGATGCTCACGCGCTGCTTCTGCCCGCCGCTCAGCGTGACGCCGCGCTCGCCGATGACCGTGTCGTAACCCTTCGGCAGTTCCGCCACAAACTCGTCCACGTGCGCCATGCGCGCGGCCGCGATCATTTCTTCCTCCGTCGCGCCGCGCCGGCCATAGAGGATGTTTTCGCGTACCGAAGCATTGAAGAGGATCGGGTCCTGCATCACGATGCCAATGTTTTCGCGCAGCGAATGCTGCCGCACCGAGCGTACATCCTGCCCGTCCACGCGTATCGCGCCGGCGTCTACATCGTAAAATCGGGGGAGCAGCTTGATCAGCGTGCTCTTGCCCGCGCCGCTCCGCCCCACGATGGCTACCGCCGTACCGGGTTCCGCGACGAAGGACACACCCTCGAGCACCGGGCTCACCTTGTCATAGCTGAAATGTACGTCGTCGAACTCGATGCGTCCATTCGCCACCGTCAACAGGCCCGCGTCCGGCGCATCCGCAATGTCCGGCTGCACGTCCATGAGTTCGAAGACCCGGTCCATCGCCGCCAGTTGAAGCTGCACCGCCGCCGAGGCGTCCGCAAGCCGCCGCATCGGCAGGTAGAGGTGGGAGAGGAATCCGTAGAACAGCAACAACTCGCCGAAGGTGAGCGTACCGCCCATCACCCGGAAACTGCCGAAGGAGATCACGATCAGCGGTCCCAGCATCGTGAAGAACTCGCCCAGGGTAAACATCCACACCTGAATGTTCACCCGGCGCATCACGCGCTCGAAGTATTCCCGGTGGAGTCCCAGGAAGTGAAGCCGTTCGCTGCGCTCGCGGACGAAGGCCATCACCACCGTCTGCCCCGACATCTTCTCGTTCACCTCGCCCGAGAGCTCGGACATCTGCTCCTGCACTGCCCGCGCCGTCAGGCGCAACCGCGGATTGAGCACGCCAAAGACCAGCGCATAGAGCGGCAAGGTAAACAGACTCACCAGCGCGAGTTGCCAGTCCCACGCGAAGAGAAAGGCCACGATGCCCACGAGAAAGATCAGGTCCACCGCGACCGACATCACCCCGCGATCCAGGATCCCCTGCGCCCCGTTCACGTCGTTGATGATGCGCGAGGTCGTCGATCCCGTCCGGTGCTTCGCGTGGTAGTCCAGGCTCAGCCGCTGCACGTGCCCATAGAGATCCTCACGAATGTCGAAGATCGTCCGGTTTCCCGCCAGCTCCGCATACCACGACCGAAAGAAGGAAATCGGAATGCGTAGCAGATAGCCAATCACCAGCACCACCACCACGAGCTCCATCCGCTGGATCTTGTCCGCGTTCGACACCTCGTCCAGGATCACATAGTCCGTCAAATACGCCAGCGCCCCCGGCAGCAGCAGCGCCAACACGAACTTCGCTATTCCGCACAGTACCGATCCCAGAATCGGCCGCCAATACGGCAGCGCGTAGCGCATGAAGCGCCGAAAAGTAGGGGAGCCGAAATAGTTCATAGACGCCCGATTATAACGCAGTTGCGTCCCGGCATGATCCCAGACACACGCATGGCCCGGGGCAGGGAGACCCGGGCCAAGCGTGCGGGGTGATGTTCGGCCCCCAGGGGCCGGAGAGGATGGGCTTAGCGGGGGAGGGCCTCCGCAGCGCCGGGGCTGTCGTCTGGACCGGTGCCCATCACGCGGTGCGCCGCGAGGACTACCGGGCGCTTGATGAGCACATTCTCCAGGCTCGGCATCTTGCGCACGGCGCTGCCGCGCTGGGCGTAGCTGCTGATGAGGTGCAGTGTCAGCATCAACCGTCCGACGCGGTACTGGTGCATCCCGTTGTAGTACATGCCGAAGCCGCGCTCGCAGGCGTGCGCGATGTGGTCCGCGCAGGCTTCCGGCCGGTCTGCGTCACGCTCGGACCAGGCAAAGAGATCCTCGTCCGGCGTCACCGGATTCGCCTGGTGCGTCTGCGTGTTGTAGTCGACCTCGAGACGTTCATAGAGCTTGACCACCTTGTCGAACCAATGGAAGATGGCACGGTATCCCTCTTCCATCAGATCGATTTCCACGCGTGCATCGTCGACGGTGGCCAGGGTCTGGCGCGAAAGGTAGTGCGCGCGCTCTTCGTTTTGGTCCGGCACCATGCGCACGCGCAGCTTCTCGCCGGGCTCGCCGTGGTTGAAGCTCTCGAGGATGGTCGCGATGTTGAACTTGCAGCGCGACATCAGCCCGAATTCCTTGAGCAGCGGCGCCGCAATCGCGTCGTTCTCGATCACCTTGTCGAGTTCCGGATTCGCTTCGAAGAGATCGATCTGCCAGTCGAACCACATGTCGTGGAAGAGGCGCTTGAGGTCCGCACCACAACCCATCGGATCGTTGTTTGCCGCGCGCGCACTCAGGGCCTCGAAGCGATCTTCCAGCCTGCGTTTCGTGCGGCGGAAGAGATCGTGCTGGAAGAGATAGCGCATCACCAGCATCCGGTCGATGGCCAGGGTCGCCGTCTCTTCGCGAATGCTGCCGGTGCGCGCGATGTTCTCGATCCAGTGCGTGCACCATTCGCGCAGGCCCCGCGCCACGCTGCTGCGCGGCGGACGCCGCAGTTCCTCAAGCGCGCCGCGTTCCATCTGATCGCGACGCAGCACCAGCACCAGCTCGTCGTTGAAGCTGCGCGGATCGCTCGCGTGCAACAGCAGGTCGTCCGTGCTTAGGTCATAGAAGTACGAGCGGTACATGTCTGTGATGAAGGCATACTGTACGTTGAGCGTGCGCGCTTCTTCGGTGAGGATACGGGTCGCCGGGCAGAAGTCGAGGCCCAGTTCGACCACGGCCGCCGGTGGCTCCAGGGTGCCGGGCAACACGAAGTAAGCGGCCACCGTGGTCTGCCCCCCAGCGCGCAGCAGATAGGGGAGGGCGGAGAGAGCTTGTGCGCCTTCCTTGGGGGAGAAGGGGATCGGCTGCTGCCAGCCGAGCAGGCGCAAGAGCTGCTCCGCATAGCGGTGCTGCTCCGCGCGCGAAGAATCGGCCAGGCTGTCCCACCAAGACTCACACAATTGGGTAATTTGTACGCCCGCGTTGTTCATGGCACTCCGTCTCCTTTGTTCACCGTGAATCCCGCCGCTTCGATATGCCGCCAGATGGCATCGTCACGCCGGCCCAGGATGTCCACACCCTGCAAGAGAAATGGTTGGAGGCGCTGCGGATCGTCCGTCAGCGCCTGTTGAAACACCTCGCTGGGCATCAGTTCAAAGCCGATGCCCTCCGCCGCCTGCGGCGCGGGCCGTTTGCCCGGCTGCGCCACCACCAGCACCCGGTCCCCCGCCGCCGTCATGAAGGCGGCCCGCACATGCTCATCCACCGCGAGACTGCCGCGGACACGATCGACGGCGCTGCCGGCCTTTAGAAACATGCTGCGTAAATCCGGGAACAAGGGGCAGGCCTCGTCCACCTGGTAATAGACCCGGTTGCCTTCCTTGCGCCGGAACAGCAGACCCGCCTGCGTGAGCCGATCCAGTTCCCGCTGTACCGCACGAATCGGCAGGCCCGTGGCCGCTTCGAGTTGCCGTTGGTAATAGGGCCGCTGCGGATCGAGCAAAAAGACCCGCAGCACGGCGACACGGGCAGCCGACGCGAACAGGTCCGATAGTATCGGATAATGACTCTGATCCACGCTCAAGAGTATCTCTTGTCATGTTTATTCACATTACTGACTGCATTCTTATAACAAATAATTCGTAGAAACGCAACTATAAATTCAAGATTAAGAATAATTGACTACAAATCGTTGTCATACAAATCGATAAGCCGGAGAAATGATCTGATTTAGAGATGTAAGAGCCGTGTGCGGGGCTGCGGTGCGGGAACCCCGGGGTGTACGCAGGGATGGGGTGGTCTGCGGGATTGACATAAATCCGTGGCCGGGCAGAATATAGGAAGCGTTATGGACGATTTCATCGAACAGGTTGACCGGTACCGCGACGAATTTTACCGGTACATCGTGCGCACCGCCTGGGACTCCAGCGTGGCCGACGATGTTTTTTCGAGCGCCGTGTTGGCTGCCTGGGAGAACCGGCACAAGTTCACGCCAGGCACAAACTTCCGCGCCTGGATGTACCGCATTATCACCAATAAATGCTTCGTGGCGAACCGGGAGACCGGACGGACGCCGCGCCCGCTCGATGAAGTGCCCGAGGGCGTGATGACCGCCGTGGCTGATCGCGGCTACCGCGATGTGCTGGAGGAGCCGGATCGCTTCCTGGAGCAATGTGGTGACGAGGTACACCGTGCTTTCAAGATTCTGTCCACCGCGCAGCGAACCTGTATCCTGCTGCGAAGCGTGGAGAAGTTCTCCTACAAGGAGATCGCTGAGATCATGGATATCCCCGTGGGCACGGTGATGACTCACCTGTCCCGTGGGCGAACAAAGTTGCGCGGCGAACTGCTGGGATACGCGCAGGAACGGGGTGTCATACGGACGATGCCGAAGCTGATGCCGCGGGCCAAGGCGGATGACGGGGGCCGTGCGGCCCAGAACGAGAACTAGTGCGATGAATCAGAACGAACGCGAAAAACTGTGGATGGCCTACCTGGACGGACAGATGTCCGCGGCGGAAGCATCGGCCTTTGACGAATCCCTTACGGCGGAAGAGCGCGAGCAACTCGCCGCGGAGATGCGACTGGAAGCGGGCATCGCCGAACGGCTCGCGGCCAAGGTGGCCTGTCCCGATGCGACCTGGGAGGCGTTGCGCAGCCAACTTGAGGGCAAGCCCGCCACCGTTCCGACGAACGTTGTGCGCTTACCGTTGCGTAGCCTTGGGTTGATCGCCGCGGCCGCGGCCGTCGTACTCGTGTTCTACAGCGTCCGCGGTGGCGACACCGTGGACAGCGCGCCGACCTCGGGCAGTTTCGACAGTGCGGTGTCGGTGGCGGAATTGGAGAACATGGCACACGGCGTCGGCGTTGAGGAATACTTCACGCAGCACAACATCCAGTTGGCGGTGGCCGACTTCTCGGAATCGCACGGCCACAGCCACCACAAGACCATTCGTGCCATCGGTGCGTGCGACGGCGATTGTCCCTACGGCTCGCTCTATGAGGTGCTCTTCGAATGCTGCGGCGAGCCGGTGCGCGTGGTGTTGGCCGAGCAGAGCAGCCGCGGCGCGCGCATGATTAAGCAGGCCCAGGCCCACGGCAAGGTGCAGGCCACTCGGATGATTGGCGGCTATCTGGCCGGCGTGGTGGGGATTCACCACGCTGAGGAACTGCTCGATCTCATCGAGGCCAAGCCGGCACAAGTAACCTGACCCCCCCGGAGAATATTTTTTGCTTTCCGGGAACAAAGTGCGCATAAAGGGTGTTTCAACGAATAACGGCGCAACCAGAACTTGTGACATGAAGTTGCGGTGCTGGTGAATCTAAGAACAGGGCGAGAGCCCGGACGAAGGCGGTGGCGGTGAAGCGATGCTCTAAGTGGCTTCTATGAAAGTGCTTAGGCTAGAGAAAGTTTAATTTGCACCCTGATAGCGCGGAGCCGTGACAGGCCCCCCACTTCCTCCCCCTCCCCTTCCCCGGTCACGGTTCCGCGTCTTTTTTGTGGTTGGTTTTACGATGCCAGATCCGTGATGGAAGGCGTCGAGACGGGGGTATGGCGCGAACTTCAGACCGTCCCCCGCGTGCGGTCCAGGTAAAGGCGTTCTTGGATGATCCGTGATGCGCGGTCACGATCGCCGTGAAACTGGGGTGCGCCGCGGCCAGTCCCCTTCGCAAAGAAAGGGTAGGTTATGGCCATGAACAACCCATTGCGAAAGCGACTACTTGGTGTGCTTGTTCTGCTATTGGGTACGGCATCCTCGGCGGAGGATGCGTATCGGTCCCATGAGTTTGAACTTCTCAAGACCATATCGCCAACGGCAATCTCCTTTCTCGGCGAAATGTCAGCGCCCGACGAGAATGGGCATATGGGCGCGAATCATGGCGGTGACTGGATTGAAGCGGGGACCCAGCGCGGGGGGTGTAGAAGCCTGATTGGAGCCGTGATTCGAGGCAATCGGGTACAAGCGGACGACGCTTGGCGCTCGGTGGAGACAACCTTTGCCCACCAACTGGACGATGGCGGTTTCGAATTGGTGCCCCAGGCAGGGGATCGATCAGTCGTAACTCCAATCGCTCGGGTGGAAACCGCGTTCTTTTTTCTACAGGAATTGGGCCGGGCGCTATTGATTATTGAAGCATCGCCCATGGCGGATTATTTCGAGGCGCGGATTGAGGCGCTTAAACCCAAGCTGCGTGCCGCGACCGATTTTATGCAACGCGGTGCCGATGCCATTGTCTGGAAAGTGGGACACACAGCGAATCGGCTGCTCATCGCAGCGAAAGCCTTCGGTCTGTGTGGTCTTGTGCTGGAGGACGATGAGCTCAAGCGCACCTCCACGCGCCTGATAGAACAGGCCTTGGAACGCCGCGACAAGGACGGGATCTTCATTGAAGCCGGCGGGCGTGACTCCAGCTACACGGCCGTGTCGCTGTTGATGGGACAGGTCTTGCTGCTCTATCTGCCTCATCCAGAATTGGAAAAGGCCATGGAGGTAAACATGGCCTGGCTGCGCACGCGCATCGCCGAAGACGGATCAGTGTCTACGGAGAACAATACGCGCACCGGAGTTGGGGTTGAGTTTGGCCGGAATGGACGGCCGAAGAACGTCAACACGGCCGAGGTTGCGCAGGCCCTGGCGTATTTCGGAGCGATCCATGATGACCCGGATGCCCGGGCAATGGCGGAGCAGGTGATGATCAAACGGAACGCGCCCCGAGAGCGGCAGCCGAAGCGCGCCAAGCGCCCAACCAGCGCAGAGTAGCGACCGCGCTTCGGTGTGGTCCTGCTCGGAGCCTTTCGCGGTCGTTAACCCGCTGACGGTGCCTACCCGACGTGTACCCTTGAATGAAATTTCGTAGGGGTACGGTGCTACCATTCTTCACCTGCGCACCCCAGTGCGCCGGGTTGGCAGCGTGCGCCCGCGATCGGTACATTGTTTCGACAGCATTCACGCGCCGTCCATGGCGCGGGTCAAACGAGGAGATCGGGATGAAGGGCTATACCATCGGGGTGGATTACGGAACGAATTCCGTACGGGCGACGGTCGTGAGTTGTGCGGACGGCCGCGAACTTGGGGCCAAGGTATACGCCTATCCCAGCGGACATCAGGGCATCCTGCTCGATCCGAAGGATCACAACCTCGCGCGACAGCATCCCGGCGACTACCTTCTTGGCTTGGAAGACACGGTGCGCGGTGCGTTGGCGGCGGCCTCCGGTGCGGATGGTTTCACGCCCGCAAAGGTGATCGGCATTGGTGTCGACACCACGGGATCCACGCCGATCCCGGTAACGGAGCAGAATACCCCGCTCTCAATGACCGAGGGATTCGCGGGCAATCTCGCTGCCGAGGCCTGGCTCTGGAAGGATCACACCGCCGCCGAGGAAGCCGTGCAGATTACCCAACTCGGCCTGCAGCACCGCCCGCAGTACCTCGCCAAGTGCGGCAATACCTACTCCTCCGAATGGTTCTGGTCCAAGCTGTGGCGCTGCCTCAAGGTCGCGCCCGACGTTTTTGACGCCGCCTACAGCTGGGTCGAGTGCTGCGACTGGATCCCCTCGGTACTCGCGGGCGTGACCCATCCGAAAGATATCGTGTGTGGCGTCTGTGCCGCCGGGCACAAGGCCCTCTATTGTGACGAATGGGACGGGTTGCCCGACAAGGAATTCCTGTCGATGTTGGACCCGAAACTCGCGGAACTCCGTGACCGGCTCTATGACAAGGCCTACGACGGCGCAACCCCCGCGGGTACACTCTGCCCGGTGTGGGCGGAGAAACTCGGCCTGCCCGAGGGCATCCCCATCGGCATCGGCGCCTTCGACGCGCACTATGGGGCTGTCGGTGCCGGCGTCGCCGAAGGCACGGTCGTCAAGATTATCGGCACCTCCACCTGCGATTGCACGGTGGCCTCCCTCGAACGCGGGCTGCCGGACATTCCCGGCATCTGCGGCATCGTCAAAGGGTCGATTCTGCCGGGACACTATGGCCTTGAAGCCGGCCAAAGCGCCGTGGGCGACATCTTCAAATGGTTCGTCGAGACCGTGTGCCAGGGCGATGACGCGATGCATGCGGCGCTCACCGAGCAAGCCGCACAACTCAAGCCCGGCCAGAGCGGCCTGCTCGCGCTGGACTGGAACAACGGCAACCGTACGGTGTTGGTCGATCCGAAACTTACCGGCCTGCTGCTGGGCCAGACACTCTATACCACTCCCGCGGAGATTTACCGGGCCTTGATTGAGGCGACCGCCTTCGGCGCGCGGGCCATCACCGAGCGGATCAAGGAATACGGCGTACCCATTGATCGTATCATCTGCTGCGGGGGCATCGCCGAGAAGAACCCGATGCTCATGCAGATTTATGCGGATGTCACCGGGTGTACGATGCAGGTTTCCCAATCGGATCAGACCTGTGCGCTGGGTGCGGCACTGGGCGCGGCCGTGCTGGCGGGCGACGCGGCCGGGGGCTATGCATCCTTCCCCGAAGCCCAGACGGCGATGACCGGCGTGAAGCCGGTGGTCTATACCCCGGAGCCGGGTGCGCAGGCGACCTATGACCTCCTGTATGCCGAGTATCGGCAACTGCACGATGCCTTCGGCGGGGTCTCGTCCCAATCGGACCTGACGGCGGTGATGAAGAATCTGCTGGCCATCAAGGAGCGCGCCCAGTAGGCGGGCGGAATATCTTCCGTCACTCTCGGCGGGGATCGCCGGGGCGTTGACATGATATCGCGGTCTTTACGAATTCAGGGACAACTGGTAGAATACGGGTGATGAACACGAAGCCGAGCCGAATCATCTTTGCCGCGCTGTTGCTGATGGCGCTGGCGGTGCAAGGTGTGTGCTGGTGTGTGCATGTCGAGGTGTCGCCCTCGCACGCGGCAGCCACAGCGGCGCCTGCGGCCGGTTCCTGTTGTGCGGCGACGCCCGCACCCGCGGCACCATCTGGCGAAGCGAGCTGTCATGTGCCCCTTGGTGCGCCCGACTCCAAGCAAAGCCACTGCTGTGGCCATTGTTCGCTCAGCAACCAGGCAGAGAACGGCACCTCCGCCACGGATGCGGTACTACGTGCCACGCCCGACATGCCTGTTATGGCCGTAACCGCGATGCACGCGCCCTTGGCGGTCGTCCCGGCTACGATCGGGAACCCTCCCGTGGACCGCGCAATGCCGGTTCCGTCTCCCGCCAGCTACATTCTCCACGCTTCTTTCCGTTGTTGATCGCGCCGCCGTCCGGCGGTGCCCACCTCCCGACCGCTTCCCAGGCGGAGTGTGTCCTGCCGGGTGCCTCCGGGGCGGCTGCCGGGTATCCGGTCGCAGCTGAATGTGATCACCGAATCGACGAACTAAGGAAAGAACCATGAATAAATTGATGTTGTTTGCCGCTGTGCTGGCCCTTGTTGCCTTGTCCGCCGTGGTAGTGCCGGTCTCGACCGCGGATGCCGCATCGTGTTGCTGTGGCGCGGACTGTACATGCGCAAGCTGCGCGTGTCCGGCCGACGGCACCTGTTGCGGTGCGGACTGTGAATGCGATGCCTGTGGCTGCGGCGTAAGCTGCATCGTCGACGCGGGCGAATCGTGCTGCGCGGCGTAGTTCACAGTAGCAAGGACGTCTAGAAAAGATCTGGGCAGGCGCTCTTGGGCGCCTGCCCATTCTTGTTCCGGATGGTGTAGGGGAGATAGGCCGCCAAATCGGCCGGCGTGTTACGCCGCCGTGTCGTGCTCGGCTGGCGTGTAGTCGCGTCCGTCGATGGCCATCAACAGCGGCGGCAGCAGGAGCAGGTCGGCAATCAGGGCGCAGATGATGACGATCACGGTAAGCAGCCCCATGCCCGCGTTCATTTCAAAGGCCGAGGTGGAAAGGACGCCGAAGCCGGTGACCAGAATGATGGAGGTCGTGATGAGCGCCATGCCCACGGTGTTGAAGGCATAGCGCACGGCTTCGTATATGTCCAGGTTCAGTTCCCGGCGCGCACGCAGGTATTTGCTGAGGAAGTGGACGGTATCGTCCACGACGATTCCCAGGGTCATCGCGGTGACCACCGACAGACTCATACCGACCTGGCCGACCGTGAGCCCCCAGATGCCGAAGCCCATCGTGGCAGGTGCCAGATTGGGCAGCAGGCTCATCAGGCCAATGCGCACCGAGCGCAGCGCGAAGAGAATGATGAATGAAATCAGGACCAGGGCGATGGTCGTGCCGCTCAGCATGCCGACGATGTTGCTCCACGCAATGTCCGCGAAGAGGACCGGCGGCCCGACGCCCAGGGCCTGCATCGCCGGCAGACCATTCTCCTTCAGCCAGGCTTCGCCTGCGGCGGTAAGCGCGCGAATCTCCTCGGAGGTCACATTGTCGACAGTGACCATCACCCGCGTGATCGACTTGTCCACGTTGACCGTGTTGTTGAGATCGAGGCCGTAAGGCAACGACATCTCATAGAGCAACAGATACTGTGCGGCAAGTTCGCGGTTGTCCGGGAGGCGGTAGTAGGCCGGGTCATCGCCGTGCATGTTCATATTGAGCCGCTCGAAGACGTCGGTGATGGTGCTGACATGAATCACACCCGGCTGCTGCCGGTACCATTCACAGAAGTCCTCGAGGCGTGCGAGGTACTCGGGATCACTGATGCCCTCGGCCTCACCCGCACCGATGCCGAATCCAATCTGGTAGAGGCCCGTGAGTTCCTCGGTGATGAAGTCGGTGTCTGTGCGGAAAGTGATCCGCTCGTCGAAATAATTCACGAACTGATCGTTGAGGATGTTCTTTGGAATGAAGCTCGCCAGCAGGACCGTGATCATGGCGAAGGCAACGAGCAGGGGGGTGCGGCGCCGGATAACAAATTCGGCGACACCCGCCAGCGGATACTTCTTTTCTGCGGCGCGCTTCCGGACGCGCAGGGGGGCGATTGCCATGAAGGCCGGGAGGAAGAAAACGGAATTGACGTAGGCCGCGAGTACGCCCATCGCCGTGATGTTGCCGAGGTCCCACAGCGGCGGGGAATCAGAGAAATTCATGCTGAGGAAGCCGATTGCCGTGGTAATACTGGTGAGGAATACCGGTTGTGCGTTGATGCGCAGACTCTCGACGATTGCGTCGTGTTTCGTTCTTCCGAGGCGCATTTCATGGAGCATGGTGGCGAGGATGTGCACGCAGTCCGCTACCGCGAGGGTCATAATGACAATCGGCGTGGTTGCAGTGGGGGACGTGATGTAGAAGTCGGCCCAGCCGGCCGCGCCCAGTGCATCCACGCTGGAGAGGATGATTACGATTACCGTGGCGAGGGTAGCGATCACCGAGCGCAACAGCAGGAACATCGTGATGATGATGGCGATGTACATGATCGGAAACAGCGTGGTCATGTCGTGCATCGCGGCTTCTGTGAAGGCGTTGTTCAGGAGTACCGTGCCGGTCATGTAGATTTTGATGCCCGGATAGTCGTGCTCGAGCGCACGGGCCATCTCGCGCACCGCTTCGACGACGACGGTCTCTTCATCGTTCGACTTTTCCGGCAACTGGAGGGTCACCGCGATCCCGGCGACTTCGCTGTCCTCGGCGATGATCCGGTTGCGCAGCATGGGTTCCGCGAGCGCAATCTCGCGAATCGACTCGATCTCTGCGTCGCTCAGCGTTGCTGCGTCAAAGACCAGATCCTCGACGATCAGGTCATCTTCTTCCGCGCGCGTGTGCTGGAAATTGGTGATGGAATCGACGCGAATGCTGAAGGGGACCTGCCAGGATTCCTCGGTCAGGCGTTGAATGGCCTCGAGGTTTTCCCGCGTGAAGACGTCGCCGTTCTCCGGGCGCAGGGCGAAGAGCACAAAGTCATTCTTCGTGAAGGATTTTTCCAGCTCGTCGAAGGCGATGAGGCGCTTGTTTGTCTCCTGGAAATAGACCCGGTAGTCGTTGTTGATCCAGAGAAAGCCCATGCCGTAGCCGAGCGCTATGGTGCCCACGAGGGTGAGTGCAACAATGGCCCAGCGCCAGCGCACGACCGCGCGGGCATAGGTAATTACAGCGGTCGACTTGCCCGTAGATGCCACGATCCGGATCCCTTCCGCGGCGGTGCAGGGGGCACCGCCTTCGCTCCCCAAAAAAATCGGCCCACCCCCGGGCTGCCCCGGGGGTGGCGCGCGATAACCGGTATCAGGTCAAAGTACTGCTATGCGACGTTCGGCGCGCAGAAGGCGCCGGCCATCGGCTGTCCATCGGCAGCGGGTGGCTGAGCGCCATGCAGGACCGCGGCCAGCATGCGGGCCGAGAGGCGCGCCACGGCGTTGGAGTCGTCGAGCGACACCCGAAGGCCTGCGACGAAGTTCTCGCCGTCCGTGGCGCGGCACCAGGTCACCGTGCCGACCAGTTCTTCGGTCAGGCCCCGGTCGTGAAATCCAATTTCGATTCGCATGCCGGGACGCAGGTAGCGCCCGAGACGCATGGAGAAACCGCCCCAGCCAATGTCGACCGAATTGCCGTTGCCCGCGAAGCCGTTGCCGTCGATATAGTCGATCGCCGCCGCATAGGGGATCCGGACAAAGGTCCGGCGTTCGTCGACCTCCTTGCGTGCGGTGGTGCGCAGAACGAAAGCGGGCGCGACCATCTTGCCGGTCGTCGTATCCGTATGTTCACTGTTCGTAGTCATGCGCTCGTCTCAAACTTTCCACTCGTGTTATTGAACACGCGTATCGTCAAAATGTTTCCCGAAGTACGTACCGCCTTGCGGGCTTGGTTATTCGACCTTCAACTGATGGACGGGGTTTCTGTAACTGCACCGCTGGATGCGTACTTTGTCTGCCATTCCGGCGTTGCGATGATGTCAAGATACTGCCGCATGCCTTCGATGCATTGCCGGAACAGACGGATGTCCTGCGCATTCTTCGCAAGGCCGATTGATCCTTCGACCGTGGCCACGATGAAGGTGGCAATCTGGGTCACGTTCAACTCGCGTCGCACGTAGCCCTTTTCCTGACCACGCGCAAGGATCTTTTCCAGACTTTCCCTCCATGTACGAAACACGAACTCGATGCGTTGACGAAAGGTTTCGTCCACCGAGGACATCTCCTGCGCCAGGTTGTTCAGCGGGCAGCCCTGCTCAAGCAATTCCAGCGTGGCCGCTTCGTCGAAGGTGTCGCACAGTGCATGCAATCCCGTGATGGGGTTTTCGCACTGTTCGAGCGGTTCGATAAAGCGCTCGCGGATACCGCTCGTGAGCATCTCGTCGACCATCGCACAGCCCAGCGCGTTTTTGTTCGGGAAGTGGTGGTAGAGGGCGCCCTTGGTTACACCGGCACGCCGGAGGATGGCCTCAAGACTGGTACCGCGGAAGCCGTTGCAGTGAATCTCCTCGTACGCCGCTTGCAGCAGACACATGCGGGTCTGCTCCGGGTTTCGCGTCCGTATCGATTTCACGGTGCTGTTCAAGGCTTCCACACTCTGTTCATTCGTTCCTGCACCCCTGTGATGTCTCTCGGTGCAAGAAAGTTACATACCAACCGGTCTGTATGTATTGTGCAACAGGAACAAGATGTCTGTCAATGGGCTCTAAGTGGTTTATAATAAGGGAGTTGGGAGATGTGTGCGCGCTTGCTGTCAAAAGCGGCGGCGTTTTTTTTGTCCTGACCGGTAAACGAAGACGCCGAGCGGCGCGAAAATCAGCACGATCAGGAAGAGGCGCCCGCCAAAGCTTCCGGCGGTTCCGGTCCGATCGGAAGACGGTGTGGGGGCACCGGGACGGTAACCGGCCCGTGCGACCGCCTGCGCGGGGGCGGCGGTAGCCGGCACGCCATAGGGCGCACCCTGCGCTCGCTGATACGGCGTCTGGCCCGGGCGGACCGGGGCGTCGGCGTCGTTGGGTGCGGATGGGCTGGCCGGGCTTGCCTCGGCCACGGGAGCCGGGGGAAATGTGCGGGCTGTGTTGCGGCTTTGCGACGGGGGCATGGCGCGTGTGGCGTCGTCGGCGGTTGGGGGTGTACGCAGGCCACCGGATCCAAGGCGGAGCCTGCCCTCACGCGGTTGGGCGGTGCGCGCGCCGCCGCGTCCCGGCATCAGGCCGCTGCCGTGTAAGGTCGATGGCGCGTCGCCGGACACAGGGTCCAACCGCGGGGGGGGCGGTGCGTCCGGCTCCGGGCTGGGACCATCGGTGATCGACGGTGTGTTGGTGATTGCGGGTTTGGGTGGCGTATCGGGAGCTGGGGGATCGACGTCCACCGCCTCGCCCCGCGGATTCGAGAAGAGCACCTGCTCGATACGCGGCGTTGGACTGGGTGCCTGCGCAAAGACCGCCCATGCGATCACACCGGCGGGTATGGCGTGCTGATTCAAGCCCGCTACAATTACGGCGACCGCAGCGCCGCGATCCGCGAAGATGATCTCCTTGTCTGCGGCACCGGCGGCGTCACCACGGATGATCTCCTGCAGGCTTCCGCCGTCTGGCCACAGTTCAAACTGCAGGCTGGCCACCTGTTCCGTTGCACTCAGATGGAGCCATAGCGGGTAGTGCAGATAGCCTCCATCCAACTGCGGCGTACCGAGGCTGAGTCCCGCGCCGCGGGCGCCCTGGGCGACGAACACGATTGCCACAATAACGAACACGAGGCGGCGTATCATGGTTGCCCCCCCCGCTTCGCGGTGTCGAAACTTGGGGCGAAGCCGTCCTCCGTGCCGGGCTTGGCGTGGTAGGCCGGTGCATTGAAGAGCTGTATCAGGCGCAGCAGTTCCGAGATGCTGATCCGCCAGTTTGTCGGAAGGTAGTCGCTGTCGTGCGCTGTGCAGTCCTGCGCGCCCGTACCCGGCGCATAGCCGTCCTCGCTGTCGGCATCGCAGTGCAAGCCGTCCAGCGAAAAGAACTGAATTACCCGCAAGACTTCCGAGAGGGAAAGCTTCCAGTCGCCGTTCATGTCCGCGGCATGGGGCGGAATCTGGCCGAGCGTCAAGTGACCGGTCATCGTGGAAACGGGTACGGATGCGCCTTGCGGATCCGAAAGCACGACATTGGACAGGGAGAGCGGGTACAGGCCGCCGGGTGCCTGGCTATCGATCTGCAGGCTGAGATCCGCCACCACACCATCGCCGATTGCCGTCTGGCTCAGTAGACCGAAAACAATCACCCGCACCCTGCCAAGTTCCTGCGGCGCAAAGAGCGCGTCCTTGCCGGCAGCGGCGGCGGCCGTACCCGGGCTGGCGTCCGATACCGCGATGACCTCCGCGTCGAAAACAATATCGAACTGCAAGCTCGCCACGGCTTCTCCCGGGGCCCCCTCCAGCGATACCGGGATCGACAGCGACTGGCCTGGGGTCACTGTGGCGCTGCCCACGGACAAGGTCGCGGCATGGAGCGGTACCGCGGTCGCGAAGAGCAACGCCGCGACGGCCATCCGTTTCAGCACTATGTTCCGGTGCCTGCCCACGTAGGCGCCTTTCCCTCAGTTCTGCGCCGCGCCCGAGGGCGTCGGGTCTGCGTAGTCCGGGATTCCATCGCCGTCGTCGTCGATGTCCAAAAGGTTGTCGACCCCATCCGCGTCGAGGTCGGTTGGCGTCCGCGCGTCGTTGTCAAAGAGATTGGGGCGGTTGTCCCCGTCGTGATCCTCGGCAAAGTCGGGAACTCCATTGCCGTCCGCGTCGATGGCGCAGGTATTCGCGGTCGAAGGAACGCCCGGCAACGCGACAGCGCCGAGGCACAGATCGGCTTCGATGTAGTCCGGCACGCCATTGCCGTTATGGTCGGTGATTTCCGGTGTGTCCTGTTGCGCGA
>JAUIKJ010000308.1 GCA_030430835.1 Candidatus Hydrogenedentota bacterium | reverse complement strand
AGCCGTCCAGACGCGTGCCAATGCCCGGAGCGACCGAATCGTCAACCGTGGAATGGCACAGCGCGCAGGTCACGCCGAGTTCCACAATCTTTCCCTCTTCTACCTTTCCCTTGATTCCGACGACGGCATCGAGGCCTATCAGGGCGACGGTGGTTGCCGGATCTGCAAGATCTGCGTTGGCAAGCACCTCCGGTGGTACTGCTGCGCTGTCCACTTTCAGGCCCAAGTCAAGGGCCGTTGTTGGCGGGAGGGATTCCACCACCGCGTTCATTTGAAGCTGACCCGTCCAAAGTTGTTCGTCACCATAGGTATCGTAGCGGAAGATGTCCTTCCCCTGAGCGACCAGCGCCTCGTCCGGCGCAATACAGCCCGCGCCTGCGCTCAGGGTTGTGACCAGTAGCAGGGCTCGAATGGGTGGAAACTGAAGGTTCATGATGCGACTCCTGAGATTCCTGGGTAGGGCGGATGCTTGCCGGATACGGATCGGCACTGGCCAGTCGGTAATGGCAGGCCGTGGTCGATTGACGAACAGCGCAACGCAATCCGATTACTGCGTATACCTGTATTGATACTTGACGCTGCAATTGGTTACACGGGCGGGGAAATGAAGAGCGCGGAGAGGATGACGGAGCGTAGCGCAGTTACAGGTATTTACCCGTGGCGGGCATGTGTATGCCTGCACGGGTGCGGCGATCGCCGGTCGTCAGCGGGCAGGGCGATCCGATGATTGGGGATACGCAATTGCGGCAAGCACCGTGGCAACGATGCGATTGCATCTTGCACCGCCAAAAGCGAAATGTCGGCGCAGTTCATGGATGGATCGTTCGTTGAGTGCAGCCGCTAGCGCGCTTTTTGCACGATTAAGGCGCACCTTGACGTTGGTTTCACTCAGGCCAAGCGCGGCCGCGGTTTCGCGCGTACTCAAGCCCTCGACGAGGCGAAGCATTACGACGACCCGGTAGTTCTCTGGCAGGGCGTCGAAGGCATCATTGAGCACCGTCTGAATATCGTGCCGGCGTAGCCTGTCCGTGGCCGATTCCATCGGTCGGCCAAAGGCGGTCTCGTGCCTTTCCGACGGGACGATGGTGGGACTCCGCTCTTTCTTTTGGCGCGCGCGGACGGCGCCGTTGTAGACGATTCTGGACAGCCAGGTGCGGACACTGGCACGGCCCTCGAAGGCGCTGAGGTTGGCGTATGCGTTGACATATGCCTCCTGGACCACATCCTCTGCGTCCGTGTCGTTTTTGACGACGGCACGTGCGAGGCGGAACAAGCGCTGATTGTGACGGCGCATGAGGGTTTCGAAGGCCCGGTCGTTCCCGCTCAGGATATCGGCCACCAGGGCATGATCGCCATCATCGATTTGGCTTGCCGGATTCGAAAGATCTGGATGCATAGTCTGGTCCGCTCACGTTCGGGGCCCGGAACGCACGCTTGTGCTG
Source organism: Candidatus Hydrogenedentota bacterium (assembly GCA_030430835.1). Classification (GTDB taxonomy): domain Bacteria; phylum Hydrogenedentota; class Hydrogenedentia; order Hydrogenedentales; family JAEUWI01; genus JAUIKJ01. The sequence goes on along the minus strand of JAUIKJ010000308.1, from coordinate 2,552 downwards.
CGTAAGTAAACGGGATGTCGTCTCGAATTATTCCAGGCCAGGCCGATGTCGGGACGTCTCCCTTTGGGTGGGAGACGCTACACCGTATCCAGTTCCACCACGGCGTTGTAGTCTGGGACACCGGCCGCCGGGGCGCGGCGGCTGCGGTCGAGTAGCACGTTGGCTTCGGGCCAGTGGGCCTGCAGGGTGCCGGGTTTCACGGGGGCGATGAAGACGCGTCCTGCGTATTCGCCCTGGGCGTTGCGGAGGCGAACGCGAGCACCCTCACCGAGCCCGAGGCGGGCTGCGTCGTCCCGGTTCATGAAAATCGCCTCGCGTGCCGCGCCGGTGATGGCGTCCGTTCGTTCATGCAGCATGCTGTTGAACTGTTTGCCGCGGCGTGTGGCGAGGAGAAACTTGCCGTCCGAGAGCGCTGTTTGGGGCAGGGGGAGGTTTGCGAAGCGCGCGCGGCCGTCTGGCGTGCCGAAGGTATAGTCTGCACAGAGGTGCGGGCCCCCATACTGGAACTGGTCGCCCTTGCTTGCAAGGTGCTGGATGCCATCGTAGAAAGCAACCACCTCCGCAATCTCCTTGCGCACCGCGGCGGTGTCCGGCAGCGACAGTGCATTGGCATGTTCCGGCACGACGCGCCGGGCGAGGTCGAGGAGGACGGCCCACTCGGGGCGTGCCTCACCGATGCGCCGACCGGGAATCTCGGGGCTGAAGATCACGCGGCGCTCGGTGCTGGTTTCCGTGACGCCACCGGGCGTCTCGTAGCGGGTGGCGGCCGGGAGGAGGAGAACCGTATCCGCCGAATCCATGAACATCTGCGGTGAGAGCACAATATCCATGTGTACGCGCAGCGGCACGCGCTGCAGTGCGGTGTCGACATAGGCGGGATCGGGGAGGACTTCCAGGAAATTGCCTCCGACGGAAAAGAGCAGATCGAGTTGTCCCGCGTGTGCGGCGTCGATGGCCTCGGGCGCGGTCAGGCCGCGCGTTGCGGGCACCGGGAAACCCCATTGTGCCGCGAGCGCGTCGGCGTTCGCCTGATTCACGGGCTTGCCGCCCGGGAAGGCCGTGGCGTAGGCGCCCATTTCCGCGCCGCCCTGAACACCGGAATGGCCGCGGATCGGCATGAGACCGCATCCCGCACGACCGATGAAGCCCTTGCTCAGGGCGAGATTAATGATCGCACGGACGTTGTCCACGCCATGGGTGTGCTGTGTGACCCCCATGCTCCAGACGAATACGGCCCGCCGTGCACCGTGGAGCATTTCCGCCAGCGCGATCATCTCGTTGCGTGGGACGCCTGCCTGCGACTCGAAGGTCTCCCAATCGGTCATGCGCAGCGCCTCTGCCGCGGCATCGAAGCCGGCCGTGTGGTTTGCGATGAACGCCGTGTCGATCCAATCCTGCTCAATCATCGCCTTGAGCACGCCCTGCAAGAAGGCGACGTCCGCGCCGACATTGATCAGGAAGAAGCGGTCCGTGATCTTTGTGCCGAAGAGGGCGCTCTCCGCAACCGAAGGAATCCAGTACTGCGCCATTCCCGGCTCACGGTAGGTGTTGACTACGGCGATCTTGGCGCCGTTTTTTTTCGCATAGTGCAAGTATTTGGTGGCGACCGGTTGGTTGTTGGCGACGTTTGATCCGACGAACACAATCAAGTCGCTCTCGAGCCAGTCGGTGTAGCTGCAGGTGGTGGCGCCTGCGCCGACACCTTCCTTGAGGGCAATGGTGCTGGGCGAATGGCAGATTCGCGCTGCGTTGTCGATGCTGTTGCAGCCCATGGCACGCACGGCTTTCTGGGCGCAGTAATAGGCTTCGTTGGGCATGCCCCGGCTGGTGAGGTAGAAACTCATGCGATCCGGCGCGCTCGCGCGCACGCGCTCCGCGATCAGGTCGAGCGCATCGTCCCAACTGACACGCATAAAACCGGCGGCCCCCGGAGTTCGGAGCATGGGATAGGGCAGACGTCCGAGATCGCGCAATTCCGCGCTGGACATCTTCGCGAAGGCTTCTGTTTTCGCGAGACGGTTCGCATCGAGCGCGGGCATCGTGTTCAACTTCAGCAGGCGCAGGCGGATATTGCAGAGATGGACCCCGTCCAGGGTCCAATCCCGCATGCCGCTCGTGCCCAGCGCACAGCCGTCACAGACTCCGTCCCGTAGGATGCGCCAGGCGAAGCGTGGCTCGTGGCAGTTCTCGCGCAGCGCGCGAAGGAGTTCGGCGTAATTGTTCGGGCGCTGGTGTCCAATGCCGAAGGGGGCGCGGCTTGCCCAGTGTTCCGGGGTCCAGGATTTCGGTATGGACGGCTTGCTCATGCCCGGAATTCTCGCAGGTTTTTCGCACCGGCATAGACTGTTGCGCGCCCGTCGCGGCAGAAGGCACCGATGGTCATGCCGAAGCGCTGGCCCATCTCGACGGCGAGGGTCGAGGGTGCGGAGACGGCGAAGAGGTGGGGGATGCGGGCCTGATAGGCCTTGAAGACGATTTCGTAGGATAGCCGTCCACTGACGAGCAGCACCCTGGCTTCTGGCAGGCTACCGTCGTCGAGCAATCCGCCGATG
>JAUIKJ010000307.1 GCA_030430835.1 Candidatus Hydrogenedentota bacterium | reverse complement strand
CCTATTCGCCCAGCGCCCCCACGAGCGCGTCTCGCATGACTGTCAGCGGCGCGGCCTGCCCCGTCCACCGCTCAAACTGTTCCGCCGCCTGGTGTAACAGCATCTCCAGGCCGGGAATACAGGTGCATCCCGCCGCCGTCGCCTCCCGGATCAAGCGGGTGCGCTGAGGGCGGTACACCATGTCGAAGACCACTTGCGAGGCGCGCAACCAGGCGGCCGGGACCACTGTTTCGCCTTCCGCATGCGGATACATGCCCACCGGCGTACCCTGCACCAGTATGTCATGCGTGGCCACCGCAGCTTCAAGGCCGGCCTCCAGCGTGCCCGACACGACCTGTGCGGTGGTGCCCGCCGCCGCGATGTCCGCAGCCAGGCGCTCCGCCTGCGCCGCACGCCGGGCGAGCAGGGTGATACCCGCAACCCCGGCGCGTTCCGCCATCTCAAAGGCCACCGCCCGCGCTGCCCCGCCGGCGCCCAGGAAGAGGACGCGCTTTCCGGCCAGATCCACGCCCGCCTCCGCGAAGGCCCGCAAGGTGCCGGGACCATCCGTCGTTGCGCCGGCGAGACGGCCGTCCGCGTGGGTAACCGTGTTCACGGAGCCGACGCCCCGAGCCACCGGATCGATTTCGTCCAGGAAGGGAATGATTGCTTCCTTGTGCGGGATCGTGACACTGGCGCCGCGAAAGTTCGGCATGGCGCGCATCCCGCGCAGGAAACCTTCCAGGTCCGTGACCTCGAAGGCGAGGTAGACGTAGTTCAGGCCGAGGGCCCGAAAGCCCGCGTTGTGGATGGCGGGGGAGAGGGAATGTCCCACCGGATTGCCGATCACCGCACACAACTGCGTCGCCGTGTCAATACCCTGTGGTGTGTCCTGCGCGCTCATCCTGGCGGCCACGACAGTGCCCGCCCGCCCAGGATGTGCAGGTGAATGTGGTAGACCGACTGGCCGCCATCGGAATTGCAGTTCATGACATAGCGGAACCCCGGCTCTGCCACACCCTCCGCCTCCGCGATGCGGTTCGCCCGCAGCATCATTTCCCCCAGCAAGGTGGCGTCATTGGCGTCGGCCTCGGTGATTCGGGCGATATGCTTGCGCGGGATAACCAGAACGTGCGTGGGCGCACCGGGATTGATGTCGCGGAAAGCGTAGAACTTCTCGTCCGAGTAGACCTCGGTCGAGGGAATCTCACCCGCGATAATCTTGCAGAACAGGCAGTCTTCGGCCATGGTTATCTCTCCTCTAGCGCGCCGGCGTCCCGTGCGGCGCCATCGCCACCCACAGGCGGCGCCAGACCCCGTGCACCGGCCGCATAGCGTCCAGCACGAGCACTGCTACCGTGAGCTGCATGAGCCCGCCCAGCCGACCATGAAGCAGCCGGCGGCACAGCACGCGCAGCCAGAGGTAGCGCCGTGCGCCCAACTCCGCGATAAGGATTACGTGAAACCCAATCGCGGCGATCAGCAGGACTTCCATGGGGCCAAGCATGGTCATGAATTGCAGTATGCTCCCTTAACGGTCGCATGGTAGTTGAGCCGACCGGGCAAAGCAACCGCCCCCTAGCGGGGGCCGAGCTGGCCGAACGCATGGGCGATCACGGTACACCCCACCACGGCAGCGACTTCCGCGCGGTAGACGGTTGCGCCCAGGGAGACGAAGCGCGCCCCGGCCGCCTCCGCGGCGTCCAGTTCCTCGGTGCTGAAATCGCCTTCCGGACCAATCACCAACGTAAGCGTTTCCGCATTCGCGACCGCGCTCCAGGGCGTCGCCTCCCGATCCGCGGTCGCGACAAGCGCCGCGCCACCGGCCTCCGCAAGTACGTCTTCCATGGCCGCCGCAACCTCGAAAGTCGGCAGCCAAAGGCGGCCACATTGCTTGCAGCTTTCCACCGCCAGGCGCGTCCATTTCTCCTGGACCTTGGGCGGGCGCTCCGACCGGACCGCGCGGTAGAACACGAATCGTGTGACCCCCAACGCACACCCATGACGAATCGCGAACTCCACCGGCTTGTCGCGGTGCAACCACGCCAGGGCCAGGGTCAACGCGGGCGTTGGCGCCGTTTCCTGCCGTTCCGATTGCGGCGAGACCACGACCTCCTGCTTGCTGCAGGTCACGACCGTCCCAAGAATTTCCCGGCCCCCCCCATCGAAGAGCGCAACTGTATCGCCTTCGCGTACCCGCACGACACGGGCGGCGTGGTGCGCTTCCTCCGGCGACAGGCATACGGGCCGGTCCCCCGGCGTGCCGGGAGGGACATGAAATCGGTGCAGGTGCGGCATAAGGCGGATCATAGCAGGCCCGGCCCCACGGGTTCTTCCGGCGCGTTTGTCTGATTGTTTCGCTTCCGTTAACATGGCGCGGGCAAAACGAACGCGGGAGGCGACTCATGGCGAACGGGCAGGACGATCGCAAGCGCGCGTATTGGCGCGCGAACAACCGACTGATTCTGGGATTGCTCGGGGTCTGGGCCACGGTGTCCTTCGGCTGCGGCATTTTTTTCGTAGAGCAGTTGAACCGCTTCACCTTCTTCGGCGTGCCCTTCGGTTTCTGGATGGCCCAACAGGGCGCCATCTACGTCTTCGTTGTGATGATTTTCTTCTACGCCTGGCGCATGGACGTCCTGGACCATCGCTATCACATGGACGACGACTCGGAGTAAGCGATGTCTGCGGAAGCCTGGACCTACCTCTTTATTACCATTACCTTTTCCGGTTACCTCTACATCGGCTGGCGTGCCCGCGTAAAGGAGTCCAAGGGCTTCTACGTGGCGGGGCAGGGCGTGCCGCCGCTGGCGAATGGCGCGGCCACTGCGGCCGACTGGATGTCGGCGGCCTCCTTCATCTCCATGGCCGGTCTCATCTCCTTCATGGGCTACGACGGATCCGTCTATCTGCTCGGGTGGACGGGCGGCTATGTGTTGCTTGCGCTGTTGCTTGCGCCCTACCTGCGCAAGTTCGGCAAATACACCGTCCCCGACTTTGTCGGTGATCGTTATTACTCCAACGCCGCCCGCATTGTTGCGGTCATCGCGGCGATCTTCGTCTCCGTCACCTATGTCGCCGGACAAATGAAGGGCGTGGGCATTGTATTCAGCCGTTTCCTGCAGGTGCCGCTCGAGGCCGGCGTCTTCATCGGAATGATCATCGTCGCCTTCTTCGCGGTACTCGGCGGGATGAAGGGCATCACCTGGACGCAGGTTGCCCAGTACACCGTGCTCATCATCGCTTTCCTGATTCCCGCCGTGGCAATTTCGAACATGCTGACCGGCAATCCCGTGCCGCAGTTGGCCTTCACGGCCAGTGACATCACGGCGCGGCTCAACGAGATACAGGTCGACCTGGGCTTTACCGAATACACGCAGCCCTTTCAGAACAAATCCATGCTCGACATTGCCTGTATCACGCTTGCACTGATGGTGGGGACGGCGGGCCTGCCCCACGTTATCGTGCGCTTCTACACGGTGTCCAACGTCCGCGCCGCGCGCTACTCCGCCGGGTGGGCCTTGCTCTTTATTTCCCTGCTCTACACCACCGCGCCGGCACTTGCCGCCTTCGCCCGCTTCAACCTGGTGGAATCGCTCCACGGGGCACAGGTCGTCTCGGTCGAACAACCTGCGGCCGAGGACGGCCTGCCCATCTACAGCCTGGCCAAGGAACGCGCCGATGGCGAAGCGCTCAACCTGACCTGGACCAGGCAATGGCAGTCCACCGGCCTGCTTACCTTCGATGACAAGAACGGCGACGGCATGATTTCACTGGCCCGGGATCCCGCGATCAACGAGGCGATCGTGGACCGGGACATCGTCGTGCTCGCCACGCCCGAGGTGGCGGGACTTTCCCCCTGGGTCATCGCGCTCGTGGCGGCGGGCGGCCTTGCGGCCGCACTCTCGACCGCCGCCGGGCTCCTGCTCGTGATCTCCAGTTCGATCGCGCACGACATCTATTTTCGGCTCATCAACCCCGAAGCCACCGAGGCCAAACGCGTCTTGGCGGGGCGTG
>JAUIKJ010000306.1 GCA_030430835.1 Candidatus Hydrogenedentota bacterium | reverse complement strand
AGCGGCCGATGATTGTCTATGACACCCCCTGGGCACCCGCCACGGAGATGGCGCGCTATGGCCGGTTCAGCTATGAAGTCTCCGCCGAGGCGCTGCGCGTGCAGCGCCTGAAGGAAGGCTGGAAGGAAGCCGGCTACACCTTTGTTTCCACTGAGGTGGGCGACCTGCCCGTGCTGGAAGAGAACCTGGCGCTGGCGGAACGCGCGCGGGCCATGGCCCGCAGCATGGACGCGCCCGCGCCCGGCACCGACGCAGGGGCGCTCGTCGACGAAACCAGTGGTGTGGTTGCCCCCCCGGGCTTCCTGCAACTCTGGGGCGGTCACTTGGCCGTCGTCGCGGTGGCGCTGTTCCTGCTGGGCGTCGTCGGCAAGGTGTTCCTCTTCAACGACGACGACAGTTGGGAGAAGGTGGGCTAGCGGATCCGCCCGCCCCCGCGCATGGCCTAGAGCAGCCCGATGATTTCGTGGGCGTGGACCGGCACCTCTTTCCCCTTCAGCACGACCGTTCCGATCGGCCGGGCCTGCACGCGGTCGGCCACGGGTTCCCAGGTAAAGCTGCCCGCGAGAATCTGTCCCGCCTCGGCCATGCTGCAAAAGCGGCTCGCGGTGTTTACGCGATCACCGATCACGGTGTATTCCATGCGCTGGGGTGATCCGATGTAGCCGGCACTGACTTCGCCGGTATCGATCCCGATTCCCAGGTGAATCACCGGGCGCCCTTGCGCCTCGCGTTCGCGGTTGAGCGCCTCGTTGCTGCCCTGCATCGCCAGGGCCGCGCGCACCGCGTTAAACTCATCGTCACCCGTGCCGATCGGCGCACCGAACACGGCCATGATCTCATCCCCGATGAATTTGTTTACACTGCCCTTGTACTCGAAGATGCATTCGGTCATGGCGGTGAAGTGCTCGTTCAACAGGGCGACGATTGCCTGGGGCGAGAGGCGCTCGGAGATATTGGTGAATCCGCGGATGTCGCAGAAGAGCGTCGTCGCCACGGTCTTCTGACCGCCGAGTTCAAAGCTGGCCCCTTCGCGCATGATCTGATCAACGACGTCTGGCGAGAGAAAGCGGGCGAAGTCTTGGCGCTGTTTCTCGGCTTCGACGACCTGATCGTGCAGGCGGACGTTGTCGATGGCCATGGCTGACTGTGCAGCGAGCGAGACGAAGAGTTCGAGGTCCTCTTCGTTGAAACGCACTTCCGGTTTGCGGGTGTCCACATAGATGGAACCGAGCACACGGTCCTCTACCCGCAGCGGCACACACATGGCCGAGGCGATCGCGTATTGGATAATGCTCTCGCGCATGTTGAACTCGTTGTCCGTGGCGGCGTCGTTAAGCAGCACCGCCTCCCCATCGATGGCGGCACGTCCGGCGATGCCCATGCTGGGCGAGGAGGCCTCGAGGTCGCGGCCCATCTCGCGCGCGATCTTCACGTTGAGGCTGTTCGTACCCTCTTCGCGCAGCATGACGAAGCCCCGCTCGCCGTCCATGACCTCGAGTACCAGGTCAAGCACTTCGGCCAGGCGCTTGCGCAGATCGAAATGCGAGGCCATGATGTTGCTGGCCTTGTGCAACGCGGCGAGCCGGCGGTAGGCCCGGCCGATCCGCACCATTTCGTCGGGGGTGCTGGTGACCGCCGGGGTCTCCTGGTAGGCCGGATGCGTGGGCGTCTGGCGGCCGATCATGGTCATCGAGTTGCCAACCCGTTCCATTTCGGCACGGATACGATCGACGCTCTGCGCAATCTGGCTGTCCGGGCGTTTCGGTTCTTCCACCGCAACATGCGCCCCAGACTGGGTGTCGTCCCGGAAGACGAGGCGGCACTTGCTCCCGAACCAAATTTCGTCCATGTGACTGAGCACGCGTTCGACCACGCGCTGGCGGTTGACGTAGGTGCCGTTGAGGCTCTTGAGATCGAGGAGCATGGTCTGGCCGTTGCGCATGACGATACGCGCATGATTGCGCGACACCTCGTCTGCGACGAGGACCACGTCGCAATCGTCGGCGCGCCCGAAGAGGGTTTCGTTCTTCATCAGCGCGAAGGTCATGGGCGGGACGCCCGGCTGTTCTATGACCACTTGCGGCATGCGTGCTTGCTCCCTGCGCAAATCATAGCAGAACCCGGCAGGGCACGTTAAGAATGCGTTCTCCGGCACCCAAAGAAAAGCGGGAAGCGCGCCAGGGCGTGCTTCCCGCGGTGCGGTCTCGTCAACTGCCGAATCAGGCGGCGGGCGCCTCTTCTGCGGTCTTGGCCAGTTCCGCCTCAATGGCCGCAATGACTTCCGGCGCGTCGGGCTTGGTCTTGGGGGCAAAACGGGCGACGATCTCGCCGTCGCCATTCATGAGGAACTTTTCGAAGTTCCAGTTAATATCACCGGCGAATTCCTTGTTCGTGTCCTCGGAAGTGAGAAACTGATAGAGCGGGTGAATGTCATCGCCCTTCACGGAGATCTTCGAGAACATATCGAACTCAACCTGATACTCCTGCTGGCAGAAGAGCTTGATCTCCGCATCGCTACCCGGCTCCTGCTTCATGAAGTTGTTCGCCGGGAAGCCGAGAATCACGAAGCCCTTGTCTTTGTACTTCTCGTGAATCTCGGTCAATTGGGTGTATTGCTTGGTCAGGCCACATTTCGAGGCGACGTTGACGATCAGCGCCACCTTTCCCGCGTACTTCTGGAGCGGCACGGCGTCGCCGTCGATGCTATTCATGGTGAAGTCCAGAACGGAGCTCGGTGCCGCGGTGGTTTCCACCGCCGGGGCGTCGTCTGCGGTCGCGTTGAAGCCACCGGCTGCGGTGAGCGCCAAGGCGATAGCCCCCAGCGCGATTCGTTTTGTGATGGTCATGGCTGCTTCCTCTTGGTGATGGTGGTGCCGGTGCGGGACCAGCGGCGTTGGGAAAATCAGGCGTCACCAGCGTCTTGCCGGCCGCGGGGTTTCTTCTTGGGATCGCCAAAGGGCGAGGCTTCGAGGCTCTCGGCACGCAGGTTTTCCTTCGGCACCCACACGGTGCCGTCCGGCAACAGCGTCTCCCAGCGGCAGGCCCCGGCCGCGGCATCGATCTCGATGCGCTTGGCGCCCTTGGGCACCTCGTTGCCGCCGTAGCCGCCGGTGCCGGTGGCGTGTCCGAACACAAGTTCGACACCGTCCAACATGCCGGAGTAATCGTTCACGTGATCATGGCCGCAGAAAACGCTCTTCACGTCGGTCGCGCGTCGAAGCGGGGCAAAACTGCTGCCGTCTTCCTCCCAATAGCTGACGCCCTCAAGCTTTACCCCGGCGGCATCGCCGGAATCCCAGACGTCCAGGTATTGCTTGAGTGGGATGTGCACCAGGGTCGTGCCCGGCAGCCGGGGCTGTCCGGCGCGTGATTCGGCGAGGGCGTCGAGCCAGGCACGCTGCTCGGCCATCAGCCCATGGTTGGAAGAGTTGAGGCAAACGAATTCCCAGATCGGCCGGTCGTCCGCGCCGGTGATCTCCACGCGGTAATTGCCGGCGCCGGGCCCACCCCGGTACAGGGAGTGTTTGGCCTGCCGCAGAAAGTCGTGGCCGGCGGCATAGTCGTCCAATTGATCGTGGTTGCCCCAGGTAAAGAGCCAGGGCACGCCCAGCGCCTCCAACTGACCCACAGCGTAGGCCATGTATTCCGCACCCCGGCCGTCGGGGTTGTCGTGCCAGAGGTCGCCCGTGACCAACAGCAGGTCGGGCTGGGCCAGATCGACCAAACGCGGGAGGTCTTCCACGGTCTGCTTGTCGCGCTTGGGCAGCATCGGCGTGCAGAAGAAGTGCACGTCCGTAAACTGCAGCGCGGTGATTGATCCGGAGTTGGCGATCTTGAGCCGCGCCACGGTCTCGGCGTCGGTGTGAGACGGCACCATGCCGACGCGGTTGACCTTTGCTTCTTCTTCGGCGCGGGCCAGCGCGCCCGCGGCGACCACGGATCCCGCGGTCGCCGCCATGAAGGCGCGTCGTGAAAGGGTGGTGTCCTGAGAATCCGG
>JAUIKJ010000305.1 GCA_030430835.1 Candidatus Hydrogenedentota bacterium | reverse complement strand
CTTGCCACCATGCGACTCCCCGTTCGGGCTGTCTGCCTGCTCTCGTCCACATTGCTCATTCTCGGTTTCGCCGGTTGTTCGACCACTTCCGGCACCGCTTCCTCCGGTGAGGTCTACCAGTTCGCACCCATGCCGCAGGCTGAAGTCGGCGCGGCCGATCTGCCGGGATCCGGCCGGCCTGTGGTTGCCCTGATGCGCGACGCGGACGAAGCCTTCCGCATGGCGAACGAGGCACAGGAACGCGGCGACAAGGAAGCGGCGCTGCGCCATTACCAGCTCATGCTCGAACTGCTGGTGGAAGCGGATCTGGATCCGGACATTTTCTATTCGCTTCGCGGCAATTTCGAAGACATCCTGCAGGAATCGGGCGAACACGCCCGCACCGCGAAACACTTCGAGCGTCGGCACCGAAAGGTGGATCTGTCCACCAGCGGGCACAGCGACATCAAGGTGCCTTTCCCGCTGCCCGAGCGTGTGCTGGAAGAGATCGAGCGCCTCCAGACGGCGTACCCCACCTCCTTTCAGGCGGCTCTTGATCGCAGCTACCTGTACATGCCTTACATTACCCAGGAACTGGACAAGGCCGGATTGCCCCGCGAGCTGGCCTTCGTAGCCATGGTGGAGAGTCACTTCACGCCGAAGATTGTGTCGCGGTCCGGTGCGGGTGGCATGTGGCAGTTCATGCCGGTTACGGCGAAGCGCTTCGAACTGCAGATGGACAGCGAAGTGGACGCGCGCTACGACTGGCATGCGTCTACGGCCGCGGCCATTGATTACCTGCAGCGGCTCTATACCTATTTCGACGGCGAATGGCCGCTGGCCATCTCGGCCTACAACATGGGCGAGGGTGGACTGGAACGCGCCATGGCCGCCAACGGCGGCGACACCAACTTCTGGTCGCTGATTGAAACGCCGCCCGCCTCAAACCGCATCCGTCTGGAGACCAAGCGCTACTATCCCAAGTTTCTCGCGTACTGGATCGTCGCCAGCAACCCATCGCGCTACGGCTTCCGTGTCAATCCCGTGCCACCGGAGAACGTGGAGCGCGTGCAGGTGAATGGGGTCTATGCACTGGACAGTCTGGACAAGGGCATGGGGCTGGCCCCGGGTACCCTTGCGCGGCTCAACCCGGAACTGATTCGCGAGACCACACCCTCGCGCGGCAGCTTTGCGCTGGCGATTCCCGCGGGCCAGCGTGAAACCCTGCTCGCCGCAATTAAGACCGTGCCCAAGATGCAGTACGCCGGAGGAAGCTACAAAGTGCGTCGCGGCGATACGATTTCCGGGATTGCCCGTAAGCACGGGGTCTCCGAGAAGGAACTGATGCGGGTCAACAACATCCGTTCGGCGCGCAGTCTGCGCGTGGATCAGGTGCTGAAGATGCCGGGCAGCCTGGTGCTGGCCTCGGGCGGCGGCGGGGCCACTCGGGCCAAGGCGCCGGCAGCTGCGCCGACGCAGACCGTGGCCAGCTATACGGTGCAGCGGGGCGACACCCTCTCCGAAATCGCCCGCAAGCAGGGGATGCGTGTGCGTGATCTCCAGGCCCTGAACGGCATGGGCCGCTCGACGAAATTGCACCCTGGACAACGCCTCAAGGTCAAGGGCAAGGTGGTGCGTGAACAGGTCATCACGGCGTCGACGGAGACGCGCCACACGGTTCACGCCGGCGAGTACCCCGCGAAAATCGCGCGGGACTACGGCGTTGCGCTCAATGACCTTTTGCTCTGGAACGGGCTCAGCGCGAACTCGACCATTCGCGTCGGCGATACGATGATTATCAAGGGCGGCGGTGCGCGTTCGAGTGCCGGTGCGCCGCGTCAGCGCGTGGTCACCCACACCGTGAAGAAAGGCGAGACCGCAAGCACCATTGCGCGGCACTATGGCGTCAGCACACAGGATCTCCTCGCCGCGAACAACCTTAGCGCGCGATCCATCATTCGCGTGGGGGATACCTTCACCATCAACGCGCCGAGTGCTGATCGCGTTGTGGCGTCGTCCGAAGCGGAAGCGCCGGTCGCTTCCACGACCTCGGTTACGATGCACACGGTGGCCAAGGGCCACACCGCATCCGCCATCGCGCGCCGCTATGGCGTTCGCGTCAGCGATATCTATACGTGGAACGGCTGGAGCAAGAACCACGTCCTCCACCCTGGCGACAAGGTGCGCATCGAGAAATAGCCGCCAATCAAGCAAGGCTGGCCCGGTGTCCTGCTGGACACCGGGCCGTTTTCTTTTCTTGCGGTTGTGACTACTCGGACTGCGATCCGTCGACCGGGCGTAGGGCGCCCTCCGTGACCCGATGGGCCACGCCGTCGACGTAGATAATCTCCGTATCGCCGGTGTCGGCCGATGCCGCATCGGCGGGCTGCAGAACGATCTCCAGTTCATTGACCATGCCGCCCGTGAGTTTTCCAACCGACTGCCGATACTCCTGGTAGCCCTCGGCCTGAATCGTCAGCGTCAGGAGGTCGGCCGCAATCTCCTTGATGCTGAAGGTGCCCTCCGCATTGTCCACGGCAAGGTTGCCATAAGGTGCCGGACGCGCATCGACCTCGTCCTTGCCAGGTTGGGAATAATTCACGCTGAAACGCGTCACCGGAAGACCTGTCCCCGCATCGAAGACCTGCCCTTGAAACTCTGCGAGCTGTTCCAGTTTGACCACAAGATTCCGCGTGCCGGCTTCTATCTGCATCACCGCCGGGCTGAAGCCCTGACTCGAAACCTGGATGGTGTGGGTGCCGGGATTGAGGCCGCCCAGATCGAAGTAACCACTGTTCTCCGTAATGACTCGATGCCCATTGGGAATCTCCTGCACCATCGCGAAGAGCACGGGTGCGCCGTCGGGCTGCAGCACGCGCCCGGTGAAATGCAGATCGCCCGGGGGATGGCAGTAGACCCGGATGTCCTTCAGTTGCTGGCCCGCGCCGATCCAGAGGCGCTGACCCGTGCAGGGGTTGTTGAAATCGGGACGCCAGGGCTCCGGCGTAAGTTCATATTCGCCGGGGAGCAGGCCCTCGATCTTGAAGTGGCCGATCGCGTCGGTGTCGGCCTGCGTCATGTAGGCCTGTGAATCGCTGATGAGACGCGCATAGATCTCGCCGCGGCTGATCGGCGTGCCTGCGGCGGTCATGGCGATGCCCTCGATACTGCCGTTCACCACGAGGTCGATCGTGATCTCTATGCCGGAAAGCGGCTCATCCCCGATATCCCGCACGACGCTCTCGCTGCGTTCGTCACCCTTCACCGCCTGTAGCGTCAAGCGCCCGCCGCCGAGGAGACTCGTGAGGCGGAAACTGCCGTCCACCTCGGTCACCGTGCTGTCGTCGAGGCCATGCACCCGATAGCCATCGCCAAGATCCCGGCCGACGATCGCCTGGCCGTCATCACCGGTCGCCGCGTTTAAGAACATGACCGCGCCGTTGACCCGTGCGCCAGCGACGGGGTTCCCCGCCGCGTCGACCACGGTGCCCGTGACCGGCAAGCCGGGCGTCAATTCGAAGCTAAGCTCATCGACGGTCTCCCCCGGAGCCACTTCGACGATCTGCTCTCCGTTCTTGGGTGCGAACCCGGGCACCTTGTAGGTATGGCTAACGCGAATCGAGCCCGCACCGAGCCCGGTGAAAGTAAATTCGCCAAGCGGCCCGGTGTAGCGGGGCTCTTGCTCCACCTTGTGCGCCAAGGGCTCCCCGCTCGCATAGACCCGCACGCCTGGCACACCCGCGCCGGTCTCCTTGTTCACCACCTGTCCAATCACGGTGCCGCCTTGCTGGAAGCGGATCGTGGCATCCGGCAGTCCGCCGGTATCGGGCACGGTCAGCAGCATCCCGTCCTCGACTAGCGCGAGCACCGCGTCGGCGGTGTGCACGTTGTAGGTGGACAGGCCGTACTCGGTGTGGGCGCCGGGGTTCTCGGTGTAGCCGCCCCACTGCTCGGCCTGCGCCACCCAGGCGTCGCGCCACTTCTCGTCGCGCTCCCACTCGGGGCGCGCGTGGTTGCCGTAGATGGTGTAGGTGAAGGTCGAGGCGA
>JAUIKJ010000304.1 GCA_030430835.1 Candidatus Hydrogenedentota bacterium | reverse complement strand
TCCTCCAGTGCGGCGACCAGGTAGTCCACGTTGCTGGCCTCGAAGAAGATCGCGTCGAAGTCCGTGCGCTCATTGAGGTAGTCCGCCACAACCTGTTTGGCGTATTGCGGCGGATCACCTTGTCGCTCAAGCTCAAGGTCAATGTAGTCGACCACCACGCCGGCCGCCCCCAGTACGTCGAGGCCCGCTTGGGCCACATCGCCACGGCCTTTTTCTGACACGCTGCCGATAAGAAGCACGCGGTCCCGCGCCTTGAGCCCGAACTTGGCGATCATCCGCTGCGCGAGCCGTTCGCCCAGGAAGTAGCCGTCACCGCCGACGCGGCCGAAGCCCTCCTTGGCGTAGGCCGCTTCAAGCGCGGGAATGGGCACGCCATAGCCGGTTACGATAATTTTCTGCCGGTAGGCTTCATCCACGAAGGGGATAAACTCGTCCTGCTGTGGAAAGCCCGGGATACAGATCGCGTCGAAGTCGCCCAGGGTAATTGCGGTATCGATCATGGCGACGATGCGATCGCGCTCCCAGTTCGTTTCGCGTATGTCCACGCGGCACCCCAGGTCGTGCTGTGCGTCGAGCACACCTTGCCAAACACGGTTGGTATAGGGCTGTGAGGGCTCTCGGGATCCGGCGAGAATGAAACAGATGGCGACGTCGTCGAAGCGGCCATGGCGCGGGGCCTGCTGCTGCAGGTAGACGGTGCCCGCCGCGATGGCGAGCACAACGATGACGGTAGCGAAGAAAGCCTTCATGAAAATCCCGACCCGAACGCGAAACCGGGGAACAGAATACTGGGTTGACGCGAAAAAATCGATAGCCCATGGTTTGCAACGGCAGGGGCGCACTGTTAAGCTTCGCCGCGAAACGCCCATGAAAGCCACCCGCCAGAATCCCACGCCCGAGACGCCCTTCCTGATTATCATGGGGGCGATGAAGTGTGGCACGACGGCGCTCTTTGAATACCTCAGGGCGCATCCTGCGGTGTGCCCCAGCCGCATCAAGGAACCTGGTTTCTTCGTGTCCAACGAGCTTCGGGCGCGCGGCCTGGACTGGTACTTCAAGCTCTGGGACTTCGACCCCGCGACCCACCGGGTGGCGATGGAAGCCTCGACCGACTATACCAAGTTCCCCGGCCGGCGCGATGCCCCTGCGCGGATAGCGCGCGCGCTGCACGACGTGCGCCTGGTTTATCTTATGCGCGACCCGATCGCGCGCATCGAATCGCAGTTCAACCACGAAATCTATGAGGGCCGCATCGACTGGGACGAGCCGATTCTGTCCGAGCGTATCGTGGCCCCGTCACGCTATGAGACCCAGTTGCGACAGTACCTCTCGCACGTGCCCCGGGAACGTATGCTCTTGCTCGACGCCGCGGCACTGGCCGCGGATCCGGCGGCCGTAGTCCAGCGGGTGTGCGCCTTTGCCGGTCTGGATCCGGATATCGACTGGCCCCCCTTCGAGCGGGTACACGAGACCCAGTCCCTGACCCGCATCGAAGACTGGTTGCGACAGGGGCCCATGCCCTTTGTCCGCCACCTGCCGCGGGGCGTCCGGAAACGCATCTTCCGGGGGCCCACGGTGGCCAAGCGGCGCATGAGTGCCGAAGAGCGGGCCGAAGCCTGGAAGCTGCTCAGGCCCGAATTGGACTGGGTCGAACGGGAATTCGGCTTCGACACGGGCACAATGCGACCGGCGGCAGACTCGTAATTCCCGGGTTTCGTGGGCTATGATCTCGCTTTCGGCCTGCCCGCGCGGGCTGCTTTCGCCAATCCAAACACTGACAGGGACCGTATCGCATGCCGACGCACAATCTCCGGGTATACCCCTCCAAAGAAGCACTCCCACGCGAGGAACAACTGGCGTGGAAAATCGCGGAGATGGCAGCGAGCTCTTCGGCCATCGACGATAACGCGCGCGAGATGGTGATCAACCGCATCATCGATAACGCCGCCGTGGCACTGGCCGCGATCAACCGCGACCCGGTGGCCAATGCGCGCAGCCAGGCGCTGGCGCACCCGCGTCCCGTGGGGGCGACGGTCTTTGGCATGCCCAACGACCAGACCTTTCAGGCGGAGTGGGCGGCCTGGGCGAATGGCACGGCGGTGCGTGAACTCGACATGCACGATACCTTCCTCGCCGCGGACTACTCGCACCCGGGCGACAACATTCCGCCGATCACGGCGGTGGCCCAGCAGTGCGGGCAGATGCACGGGCTGAGCGGGGCGGACATCGTGCGCGGCATTCTCGTGGCCTATGAGGTCCAGATCAACCTGGTGAAGGCCATCTGCCTGCACGAATTCAAGAAAGACCACATCGCCCACCTGTGCCCGGCGCAGGCCGCGGGCATTGGCGCCCTGCTTGGACTCGACGCCGACACAATCCTGCAGGCGGTGCAGCAAGCGGTGCACGTCTCCTTCACCACACGGCAGTCACGCAAGGGTGAAATCTCGAGTTGGAAGGCCTACGCCCCCGCGCACGCCGGCAAGCTCGCCGTCGAGGCCGTCGACCGTGCGATGCGCGGCGAGAAGAGCCCCTCCCCCATCTATGAGGGTGAAGACAGCGTGGTCGCCTGGATGCTTGGCGGAGCGGACGCGCGCTACGACGTTCCGATGCCGGAGCCGGGCGAGCCGCTGCGAGCCATACTGGATTCCTACACCAAGGAGCACTCCGCGGAATACCAGAGCCAGGCCCTGATTGACCTCGCCTTCAAGATGCGCGAGCAGATCCACGACATGGGTGAGATCGAGGAGATTGTCATCCACACCAGCCATCATACGCACTATGTAATCGGCACGGGCGCGAACGACCCGCAGAAGATGGACCCGAAGGCAAGCCGCGAAACCCTCGACCACTCCATCATGTACATTTTCGCCGTCGCGCTGCAGGACGGCGTTTGGCATCATGTGGCCTCCTACACGCCGGAGCGAGCCAGCCGCCCGGATACGGTGGCCCTGTGGCACAAGATCCGCACGACGGAAGATCCGGAATGGACGCGCCGTTATCACAGCTCCGATCCCAACGAGAAGGCCTTTGGCGGCCGCGTGGAAATCCGCTTCAAGGACGGCAACACCTTCACCGATGAATTGGGTGTGGCCAATGCCCATTCGCTCGGTGCGCGGCCGTGGACGCGCCCGGACTACATCCGCAAGTTTGAAACCCTCACCGAAGGGATCATCACCCCCGAAGAGTCCACCCGCTTCCTGGAGATCGTGCAGAACATCACCGATCTTGAGGCGAACGATCTTTTCCAGCTCAACGTGCAACTCGACTCTCTCGAACTGCGCTGCAGCAAGCGGGACAACCGGGGCATCTTCTAGGTTTCGCGGTGCACCGCCCTTTCGGAACGCAGGGCAGGCCACACGACGCAATCGACGCGTCTGGGGCCTGCCCTTTTTCCTGGTGCGGCGTGGCTGTCTTTATTCCGGGGCGGCGTTTCGGCATACTCGTTCGCAGAACGACGACGACCCGGGGAGCACGACTCACGATGCCATATCGCCACGCACGCCCGATCATTGCCATCCTCCTCGCGCTGATTCTGATCGCGGGGGGCCTCCCTGTGGCGGCAGACGGCGTGGTGGTCCGCTCAAAAGGAACGGAAGAGATCTGCGACGATGGCATCGACAACGACGGGAACAATTTCACCGATTGCGAGGATTTTGCCTGCGCAGAGGACAACGCCTGCAAAGAGTTTGCCTGCGGCGACGGCACCGACAACGACGGCGACGGCTTCACCGATTGTGAAGACTTTGACTGTGAAGAGAACAACGCTTGCATGGAAACCAGTTGCAGCGATGGTCTCGATAATGACAATGACGGTTTCACCGATTGTGACGATTTGGATTGCGACGGATCCGAAGCGTGCGGGGAAGGCGAGAGCTGCGCGATCGCACCAACCCACTCCGCGGACCAGAACAGCGACGGCTCCATTAGCCTTTCGGAGCTGCTGCGCGTCATCCATGAGCAGAAACCCGACTCGCTGGAAGAACTGGCCCAACTCACCGGCCGCGCCACACCTAACATCTCACGCACACTCAAGAAGATGGAGAGTTTCG
>JAUIKJ010000303.1 GCA_030430835.1 Candidatus Hydrogenedentota bacterium | reverse complement strand
ACTCCGCGACGGTCCGGTAGCTTTCCATCGCCACATACTGCCGCCGGCCCACCCGCGCAATCTCGCCGAGCGCGCCGAACAGTTCCGGCAAACGCAGGTTGTGCAGCGTCATCAACGAGAACACCAGATCGAATTCGCCGTCGCCAAAGGGGTACGGCGCCTCCGCCGGATGCAGCATCAGATGCGTCTGCATCCCCTTCAAACTATTCTGGATGGCATAGGCCGAAATGTCAAACCCGCAGACGGTGGATTGCGGCAGTTGCTGCGATAATTCGTAGAGAAGATGCGCTTTTCCACAACCCACGTCGAGAATCTTCGCGTCGGGCGGAAGCTGGTAGTGGGCTATCAACTGTTCCGCCACAGCCGCCCAACGGCCGTCGTAGCGGTAGCCGCCGAAGCCGTAGCGCCGGTCGCCGTCCCAGTAGTCCGCGTCGTAGCGGCGCGCCACCTCGCTGCAATGGATCTTCTCATCCTGCATGCGGCCGATGTAGTCGCGTGCCGTGCGGGTGTGGCATCCGGTAATGAACTGCACCAGCTCGCCCATCTAGCGGCCCTCCGGGTGCAGCGCGCGCACGGATGCCACGACGCGCGCGGGGGTGACGCCGTAGTGGTCGAGGAGAAGCGCCTGCGAACCGTAGCGATCGGGGAAGGCGTCGGGCAGGCCGACGCGCCGTACCCGTACCTGCCGCAGGTCATCCACTTCGGCGAGCCATTGGGTGATGGCCGCGGCGAGTCCGCCCGCGGGCACGTGTTCCTCCACGACGACGAGCCCTTGCGCCTCCCGAAGGTGCACAGCGAGGCCGGCCGTATCGAGGGGCTTCACGACGGGAAGATGGAGCACCTTGGGCTGTATGCCCTCGGCGGCGAGTAGTTCCGTGGCGGCGAGCGCGGTGTGCAGGGTGATGCCCGTCGTGGCGATGACGATGCCTGCGCCTTCGCGCACCACGCGCGCCGCGCCGAAGGGCGTTGTGTCGTCCGAGGTGACCTCCGGTTCCGAACCCTTGCCGACGCGGATGTAGGCGGGGCCGCTCCGGCTGCGCAGGCCGCGCATCAGGCGGCGCATCTCTGGCGCGTCCGCCGGCGCGACCACGGTCATGTTGGGCAGTGCACTCATGAGCGCGATGTCGTCCGTCGCCATGTGGGTCGGGCCGAGGGGGGCATAGACCAGGCCGCCGCCGGTGCCGATGAGACGCACGTCGAGACTGCGCAGGCACAGGTCCAGCGCGACCTGTTCGTAGACGCGGCGGGTCAGGAACACGGCGATCGTACTGACGTAGACGATGTGGCCCTCCGCCGCGAGGCCGGAGGCCATACCAATGATCGCGGCTTCGCTGACACCCTCCATGAAGAAACGTTCCGGCATCTCCGCCTGAAATTTCGCCAGCACGCCGGGTCCCAGATCGGATCCGATAAACACCACGCGCGGATCTTCGCAGGCGTGTTCATAGACCATTTCGAGCGCGTCCTTACGCATCAGGCGGGACCCAATGCGGCATAGAGCGCGGCGAGATCGTCTTCGCTCAGCTTGCTCTTGTGGTGCCAGGAGGCGTTCTGTTCCGCGGCCGGGAGGCCCCGGCCCTTGACCGTATGGCAGATGATCGCGTTCGGTTTGCCGGCTTCGAAGGGCAGGCGGCCCAACACCGCGCGCAAGGCCGCGACATCGTGTCCGTCGACCGCTTCCGTGGCGAAACCGAAGGCGCGCCACTTGTCCGCGAAGGGCGCGAGGGGGAGCACCTCCTCCGTCGGGCCGTAGGACTGCATGTGGTTGTGGTCCACCAGCAGCGTGAAGTGATCGAGCTTGTGCTTCGCGGCGGTGAGTGCCGTCTCCCAGACGCTGCCCTCGTTGCACTCGCCGTCCCCCGCGACGACAAAGACCCGCGCGGGAGACTTGCGCAACCGCGCGGCGATCGCCATGCCCACGCCGATGGCGGGGCCGTGGCCGAGGCTGCCCGTGGTGGCTTCCACGCCGGGGACCTTGCCCGCTTCCGGGTGGCCGCCGAGCTTACCGTCGAAGTGACAGAAGCGGGGCAGTTCCCCCGCAGGGAAGAAGCCCTTGTCCGCGAGCATGATGTAGAGCGCGAGGCAGCCGTGGCCCTTACTCAGGATGAAACGGTCACGGTCCGGCCAATCGGGCCGCGCGGGATCGTAGCGCAGTACGTCGTCGTAGAGGACCCGCAGGATCTCCATGAGCGACAGGGTCGATCCGACGTGGCCGCGCCCGGCGGCGGCAATGGTGTCGATCACGCGGCGGCGCAAAGCCAGAGCGCGTTCATCGAGCGGCGTGCCGGACGTGGGATTCACAGATAGGGAAACTCGCGGTAGTGATTCTTGACGCGGGCCAGCATGCGCTGCGCGCGCACAAGTTGCCCGGCGCAAAGCGCTTCGGCGTCGCGGCCCTCCCCGGCGAATTGCCGCCGCGCGCGGTGCTGCGGCAGGAATTCGTTGAGCAGGATCATGCACCATTTCAGCCCGAAGAGAGCATAAGCCATCGGCAGGCGGCACGCAAACGTGGAATCCCGGAACACGGGCTGTACGCCTGCGACGAAAGCGCGGCGTTGCGCATCGCTGAGCGGCATGGCGGGGTGCAAGAGAAAATCCGCCACGAGCTTCACCGGATCGTCCCAGCCAAAGTATTCGAAGTCGATGAAGCACAGGGTCCCGTCGGCCTTGCGTATTGCATTGTGTAAACCGAAGTCGGAGGGACTGAGAACACGATCGGATTCGGGCAAGACGTGCTCGAGATCCAGGCCCACCGCGTGTAGCGCCTCGGCGGACCATGCCTGCACCGCTTGGAGCACCGGGTCGAAATCGTCGCGGAAGAAGCGCTCCAATTCCTGAAACAAGGGCGTGTCGCCCGATGCGGATACGAGCGCCTTGCGGCGCAGATCGATGGCGCTGAGCAGGCCCGTGAACGAGGTCATGGCCTCGCGCGCGGGCTGGGTCCACGGGACGCCGCCGGACCTCCACGCCGCGAGATTGCGGATAAAGACCGCGCAGGCTTCCACGTCGGCGTCGTCGGGTACTTCATTGGGGGAATCGCCGGGGATGTATTCATAGAGCGCCAGCGCGTTAGTTTCGTCGCGCGCGAGGGGGAGGGGCACCATATTCCGGCCACGGCCGCGTAGCATCTGAAAGGCGCCGAACTCGGTCGCGAGCCGGTGGACCGCGTCGTGGTGCCCGTATTGCTTCGCGATGCACGCCCGGCCGTCATCCAGCGTGAGCCGGTGTACGCGACTGTTGCGGCCCGCCATGATCCGGGTCTGGCTTGTTGCAGTGGTGCCCAGCGTGGCGGTGAGCGCCTGCACGGCCGTGCCGATGATTCCGGCCCAGCGCTCGTCGAAGTACGCGGCGATGGCCATCCAGGAGCGAAAGCTTTGCAGGTGCTCATTGTCGGCAGCACGACCGTCCGGGGCATAGAGGAAAGGCTTCGTCGCGCTGGGAAATCCAGCGTCGGCGAAGGTCTCTTCGAGATCGTCAATGAAGAATGTGCAGCCGATTGAGGCGATGCGGGCGGCCTTTTCCTCACGCGTTGCTTCAAAGCACAACTGCGATCCGGGCAGGAGTCCTTGCGGGCCCACGATGCCCTGCGCGCGGAGCCAGGTGCGGGCCGCGTCCTGCAGGTTCGTGCCGTCGGGGGCGGCTGTGGCGAAGGCTGTCTTGTGGCTCACGATGTAAACCGGTACACCCTGCACCCTGCAGACCCGGAGGAAGGCCGCCGCGCCGGGAGCGAGTCTTGCATGGGCGAGTCCTGGACCATAGACATAGGCCTGCAGGCTTTGCCATTGGTCCTCGCCACCGGTCTGGGCGCGCAGGTGATCCCGAACGGCACGCTTGCCCACGCATCCAGGCGGTACCGATAGACCCAGCACCTTGAGGCCGGCGATCCACGCGGCGTCGTAGTGGATCAGGGTGTTGTCGAGATCAATGCCAAGGGTGTCCATGCGCGGGGCATTGTACACGCGGGGCGCACAGGGGCGTGAGTCCGGTGAACGTGGAAAACCTGCTGGCCCCTTTGCTTTCGCAAACGCCGCCTTCGGTGGGCCTTTCGCATGCCCGCCCAGGCACGC
>JAUIKJ010000302.1 GCA_030430835.1 Candidatus Hydrogenedentota bacterium | reverse complement strand
CGCGGTACGGCTTGTCCTCGGGCCGGACGATGAGCCCGATCTCACCGTGACTGGTCTCGTCAGTGAGATCGAATCGGACATCCCCCTTAACCGCAGCGCCCAGAACGAACGCATCATTGCACGCCGTCCCAATGCTGGCGCCGGCCAGCGCGTGGCCCTGGCCGCGACCTTCGGCAAGGTTCAAGTGGAACAGATTGGTGGTGCAATCGAATCGCCGGCGATGCCTGCCGAAGGCGCCAAGCCCTTCAACGACACCAAGGCGATGTCCGAACCGGCGAGTACGGCGACCACCTTGGGCCTCGACACCGCGCCCGGCGACATCGTGATCACCGGCATCGACGAAGACCACATCCGCGTCACCGCGACGCGTATCGTCTGGGTGACTTCCCCGGCAAAAGCCGAGGCCGCGCTGGACGCGCTCGACGTGCGCCTGCAGCACCAAGGTGACAAGATTACGGTGCAGACCATCGCCACACGGGACATGGCCACGCTGGATTGCAGCTCGTGGCGCATTGACCTGAAGATCGAGTGCCCGCGTACCGTGCCCATCGAATTGAATGCCCAGGACGGACGATCGAACATAGAAGGCATGGGCGGTGGCGTGACGGTGTTTCAGGCGCGGGGCGGGGTGTCCGCTGAGCATTGCAAGGGCAGCCTCACGCTGAACAACCTCTATGGATCCATTGACGTTTCCGAGTGCAGCGGGCCGGTCGAAGCTTCCACCCGCTACGGCAACCTGAACTTGCGCGACATCTTCGGCGACCTCGTGGCCCAGTGCATCGAAGGGCGTACGGTCATCGAAGCGCCCCGTGGCCCCGTCAACGTGCGGCAGAGCGGGGGCGACGTACGGATTCTGGCCCTCGAAGGGGTCGGTGGCGACTACGACGTGCTGGTCAACCAGGGCAACGTCAGCATGCTGATGGCCGGAGAGAACGACGCGACCATCTCCCTGGGCACGAACGGTGGCCAGGTCTACAGCACCATCCCGGTGAACGGCAGTATCGAAGGGGATCTTCGCGAGTTTCATGGACGCCTGCGCGCAGGCCGGTTCCGGGTGCGCCTCGAAACGCAGGGGGGCGACATCATTCTCGATGGGCCACCCCGCGTGGCGGCCGTGGAATTGCCGCCCCTGGGCGCCAATCCGCCTGTCGAGGTTCGGCCAATCGAGCGCCTCGATGCCGAGGCCGTACCGCCGCCGGAGCCGATTGCCGAGTAGCGCCCGGATGCCCTGCCGTCCCGGAAATTTCGTTGACTCCCCAAGGGTTTCCCTGTATACATGAGGACTGTCTATCCGGCCCCCTTCGCGGACACGGCGATACGCGTGCCCTAGAGGGACAGCCCGGGGCAGGTGCCATGGGGGCGCATTGCGCGCGATTGGCGCCACGGAGATCAGGAGGCCGTCGTGCAGGAAGTACGCGAGGAACACGCAGGGACCGAAGCCGCTTCGGCGCCGGTTCACGTCACCCTGATCCGTCCCCCCATGATGCAGAGTCCGGATGCGCTGGTCGGTTCCCAGGCCTCGCCGGCCATGGCATTGGCGCTGCTCGGGTCGGTGTGCCTCGAGCAAGGCTACGAGGTCACCGCCCTCGATGCGACCGGTATGCGCTTTCACCGTTATGTCGCCGTCGAAGGCAGCCCCTACGTGATCCACGGTCTGACCGCCGACGAGATCGTGGCGGAAATACCACGGCATACCCGGGTCATCGGCATCAGCTGCATGTTCTCCAATGAATGGTTCTACCACCGCCGCGTGGTCGATGCGATCGCGAAGGCCTTCCCCGATGTTCCGATCATCATGGGGGGCGAACACGCCACCGCCGCGGGAGATTATGTGCTGCGCTGCTGCCCGGGGGTGACGGCCTGCGCATTGGGCGAGGGCGAGGAAACCTTCCTGGATTTTGTCGATGCCGTCGTGACCGGGCGCGATCTTGATACGGTGCCCGGGCTCCTGCTTCGGGGCGATCAGCCCGATGCGCCGAAGACCACGGCTCCGCGCAAGCGGATGCGTGCGCTTGATGATCTTCCCTGGCCCGCCTGGGACATCACCCCAATCCGCCGTTACCTCGACGAGGGCGCTTCCCACGGCGTCGTAAAGCGGCGCGCGATGCCGATGCTCGCGTCCCGTGGTTGTCCCTACCGGTGCACCTTCTGCTCC
Source organism: Candidatus Hydrogenedentota bacterium (assembly GCA_030430835.1). GTDB lineage: Bacteria > Hydrogenedentota > Hydrogenedentia > Hydrogenedentales > JAEUWI01 > JAUIKJ01. The sequence goes on along the minus strand of JAUIKJ010000302.1, from coordinate 1,919 downwards.
AACCCGCAGATGTGGGGCAAACTCTGGAATACCCGCGACCCCCGGGAAGTGGTCGCAGAGATGAAGCACTACAAGGACAAGTACAACGCCGATACCTTTACTTTCTACGATCTCACCGCGATCGTAAAGAAGAGTTGGATTCTCGAGTTCTGCAAGCTGCTTGAGGCCGAGGCGCTGGACGTGCAGTGGCTGTTGCCATCGGGCACGCGATCCGAGGCGCTGGATGAGGAGGTGCTGGCGGCGATGCGGCGGGCCGGGTGCTATCACGTCGTCCTCGCGCCCGAGAGTGGTTCCGAGGAAACGCTGCGCCTGATCAAGAAACAAGTCAACCTCGAGAAGATGGTGCGCACCATTCGCGGCAGCATCCGTGAAGGCATTTACACCCGCGCGACCATCGTACTTGGCTTCCCCGGCGAGACGCCGCGCAACATGTTTCGTTCCCTCGGCTTCATGCTGAAGATGACCTGGTATGGCATTCACGACATTGGCGTGTTCCCCTTCGCTCCCTATCCCGGCAGCGAACTGCACAAGATGCTCGCCGCGAAGGGGGCCTTCCCCCCGGATGGCGACGCCTACGATCGCTTCCTGGCCGCGACGATCAACAACGACTATCGTAACGTCCGGTCCTGGAACGAATACCTGAGCGACCGCCAGTTGCAGTTGATGGTTGTCGGTGCGGAGGTCATGTTCTATTGCGCGCAATACGCCCTGCGCCCCTGGCGCCTGGCCGCGATGGTGGTGCGCCTCGTGACCAACAACCCGGTGACCAACGTGGAACGCGTGCTGTACAACCACGCGGACCGGTTCCGGCGCTTCTCCGCCGCCTCTTCGGAAGGCCAGTAGGCCCGGGGTCACCCCGCTTCGCCGGGGTCCAGCGGGGTCATCTTCGGGTAGAACCACAGCGCCGCCAGGCCGATCAGGCCAAAGCATCCGGCGAAGGGTCCGACCATGTACACCCCCCAGGGCCGGTCCGCCGCATTGCCGAGCAGGTTCATGGATTGGGTCGCGAGCAGGATGGATCCCGCCATCGACGCCTTCCAGGCGACGCCCCACAATCCGTTGTACAGCGCTTCCCGGCGCTCGCCGGATCGGCGTTCATCGTAGTCGATGATCTCGCCAAGCATCGGCGTAATCATGACGTAGAGAATGCCCTGCCCGATGCCGCTGCAGAAGAAGAGTGCACCGCCGAGTTGCACCTTGGCGCCCGCCGGAATCTCGGCCACGGCGATCACGTACATCCAGGGAAGTCCCGCCGTGAGAATGAACAGGCTTAGAAACATCATCCACTTTGTACCCAGCCGCCGCGCGAGTGCGGTCGCGAAGGCCAGGGCCACCAGCGCACCCGCGATGTAGGGCAGCAGCAACTGCGTTACGGTCTCCTCATTGCCCTCCAGCCCCAGCTCGGCCCAATAGGGCAACACGCGCTGGACCGCCAGGAAGCCGGTCGTGAAGAATAAGAAGGCGACAAAGAAGATGACAAAGGGCAGGTTGCGCACGGCATCGGCAAAGCCCTGCAGGACCGGCGCAGCCCGGTGATCCACCGCTTCCGAGTCGTAGCGTTCCTTGAGGCCCCACACGCACAACTGGAACAGGGCCAGCGTGAGCAAGGCGTAGATCACGAAGAGTGTCCGGTACGCGTCCGGCGGCACCTGCTCGCCTTCACCAACGCCGGCGATGAGCGTGAGGAACAGCCCACTCAATCCATTGGCAATGAGCAGGCCGAGGATGAAGCCCGCGGCAATCCAGAGCCCGAGCCGAACGCGGGCGGCCTCCGACCGTGCGATCTCCGGACCCAGCGCCAGCACCGGCACTATCGTGATCGTGAAAAAGGTCCAGTGCAGGCAGAGCAACACCGTGCCGTAGAGGAAGTTCCAGGTGGAGCGCTCCGGGATCGGCGGGTACCACATTCCGATAAAGGT
>JAUIKJ010000301.1 GCA_030430835.1 Candidatus Hydrogenedentota bacterium | reverse complement strand
CCGAATGTCGACTTCATCCCGGACATCGCCTACGGCAAGGGTTGGGTCTCAGAGGACGGGAAAGGGGAGGCCTTCACGCTCAAGACCCTGCGGCTCGATGTGGTCACGCCGAATGATCGACCCACCCCGAACAAGCCCGCCGTGCTGATGATTCACGGTGGCGGTTTTGACGGCGGCACCCGCACCGACGACGAACTCGTCGCGCTGGCGGATCGGCTGGCGAGTCAGGGCTACGTGTGTTTCCTGAGCGACTACCGCCTTACCGGCGACAACCCGCCCGCGCCCGCGGAGTGGGACATCATCAATCTCGGCGCGGCGATTCATGCGTCCTTTGTGGATGCGAAGACGGCGCTGCGTTTCATCCGGAAGAACCACACGCAGTACGGCGTGAACCCGGATCGCATCGCGGTGATGGGCGAATCCGCCGGGGCCTTCGCGGCGCTGGCCGCGGGCCTCTCCGACGAAGGCGATTTCGCGCGGGACCGCGACGACCTCGACGTGCCGCCGGAGAACAATCCCAGCGAGATCGCGCGGCCCAAGGCCATCATCGATTTCTGGGGCAGCGCCGATTTCATCCCCGAAGAATTCAGCCCGGACGATCCCCCGATTCTCGTGGTGCACGGCACGGCCGACTTCAATTTCGGCACCTTCTTTATTCCTTCCGCCACCAACATCCGTGATCGCGCGCAGGCCAACGGCATTCCGCTCGTCTTTATTCCGCTCCCCGGCGAAGGCCATGGCCCCTGGGACGCCACGGTCGATGGGGATGACCTGGGTGATATCGCGCTGGGGTTTCTGGGGGATTATCTGTAGGGGGGTGCCGGGTGTAGTATCGCCTGAGGTCCACCGTCATTCCCGCCTTCGCGGGAATCCAGGGACCGAAGGGGATGATTGGACACGCTTCGAAGATGCGAGCGAAGGCCGCACCCATCGTGTGAACATGGCTCGTTGCCAACCCTGTACGATTGCTGGATTCCCGCCTTCGCGGGAATGACGGTGGCGCGTGGCGTCTCCGTGAACGGGAGGTGATGGCGGTTCGGTCTTGTGTGCATGTTGTCTGCTAGGCTGCGCTCCGCGTTCCGCAAAGTTCAACGTCGCGAGCAAGTGCGTTCCCGAACGGCGTTCGGGAACGAGGGCGTGTGTGGTGCGGGGGGCAAGCGAGAACGGGCGGCATGCATTGGTAACACATGCCGCCCGTGAAGGGACTTGCGCCGTAGTCAAATCTCGCCGGCCTAAATGTCGTAGTACAAGTAGAACTCGTGCGGGTGTGGGCGGAGGTTGAGCTGATCCACCTCTTCCGTGCGCTTGTATTCGATCCAGGTTTCGATGGCGTCGTTGGTGAAGACGTCGCCTTTGAGCATGAACTCATGATCGGCTTCGAGGTGGTCGAGGGCGGTGGCGAGGCTGCCGGGGACCTGCTGGATGTTCTTTTTTTCCTCCGGCGGCAAGTCGTAGAGGTTTTTGTCCATTGGCGCGCCGGGATCGATCTTGTTCTGGATGCCGTCGAGGCCGGCCATGAGCAGGGCGGCGAAGGCGATGTAGGGATTGCAGGAGGGATCCGGCACGCGGAACTCGACGCGCTTGGCCTTCGGACTCGGGCTGTACATGGGGATGCGGCAGCAGGCGCTGCGGTTGCGCGCGGAATAGGCGATATTCACCGGCGCTTCGTAGCCCGGCACCAGGCGCTTGAAGCTGTTGGTCGTCGGGTTCGTCAGCGCCACCAGTGCCGGGGCGTGCTTGAGCAGACCGCCGATGTACCACAGCGCTTCCTGGCTGAGGCCCGCATACTTGTCGCCCGCGAAGAGCGGCTTGCCGTCGCGCCAGATTGACTGGTGCGTGTGCATGCCGGAGCCGTTGTCGTTGAAGAGCGGCTTGGGCATGAAGGTCGCGGTGCGGCCATTGCGGCGGGCGACGTTCTTCACGATGTACTTGTAGAGCGTCATCTGATCCGCCATGTCGACCATCGGGCTGAAGCGCAGATCGATCTCCTGCTGGCCGCCGGTGGCCACCTCGTGGTGGTGGCACTCCACGTTCAGGCCACACTCCAGCATCACCTCCACCATCTCCGCGCGCAGGTCGTGCATGGAGTCCGAGGGCGGCAGCGGAAAGTAGCCTTCCTTGTGGCGCGGTTTGTAGCCGAGGTTTGGTCCTTCCTCACGGCCGCTGTTCCACGTGCCTTCCGAACTGTCGAGGAAGTAATAGCTCGAGTGCGCGTTCGAGTCGTACTGGATATCGTCGAAGATGAAGAACTCCGCCTCGGGACCAAAGAAGGCCAGGTCGCCGATACCGGTCGATGCGAGGTAGGCTTCGGCCTTCTGCGCGATGTTGCGCGGGTCACGGCTGTAACGCTCCTTGGTGATGGGGTCGAGGATGTTGCAATAGAGGACAAGGGTCGGGTGGGCCATGAAGGGATCGATGGTGGCCGTGCGCGCATCCGGCAGCACGAGCATGTCGCTTTCGTGGATGCCCTGCCAGCCGCGGATCGAGGATCCGTCGAAGCCCAGCCCATCCTCGAAGGTGTCTTCGTTCACCTCCTTCGCGGGGATCGTAAAGTGCTGCTGCATGCCTGGGTAATCCATGAAGCGAAAATCGACATACCGCAGGTCATTGTCCCGAATCATCCGAACGACGTCTTTTGGACTCTGGTCTTTGTGCATTGTTGATGTCCTTTCGTTACGGCCGGTTGAGGTGCAATCTACGCCCGAACAAGAACCGCCGGTGCGCAATCTTGCGCACCGGCGGGAGATCTCGGCCCGGGGGCCGAATCCTTTCGTGGGGCCTTGCTCCCCCCCACGTTTAACTCAAGACGACATCTCCCGATTCGCCGGTCCGGATGCGCACGGCATCCTCGATCGGCGAGACAAATATCTTACCGTCCCCAATGCGTCCTGTCGAGGCCGCCTTGACGATGGCGTCCACGACCGCCTTGAGGCTGTCGTCGGTCACGACAATCTCCAGCTTCACCTTCGGGAGGAATTCCACGACATATTCCGCACCGCGATAGAGTTCCTTGTGGCCCTTCTGGCGGCCGAAGCCCTTGACCTCGGACACCGTCAGTCCCTGAACTCCAACCCCGGCGAGGGCCTCTTTCACTTCTTCCAACTTGAAGGGCTTGATAATCGCTTCTACTTTTTTCACGTTCTTTCTCCAGCGCTATTCGGCTGATGCCTAAGCGGTTGTGGTTAGAGGATGTAGCCTTCTTCGCCATGCTCGGCCAGGTCCAGGCCCTGGTTCTCGGCGTCTTCGCTCACGCGCAGGCCAATGACCAGATCGATACCCTTGAGAATGACGAAGGAGAGGATACCGGAATAGACCAGGGTAAACACGACGCTCATCGTCTGCGCAAGCACCTGTCCGGCCATGCCGCTTTCCACTTCGAATCCGGAGCCACCGAGGGCCGGCGCGCAGCAGACCCCCGTCAGAATCGCGCCGACAATGCCGCCGATGCCGTGCACGCCGAATGCATCCAGCGAATCGTCGTAGCCGAGCATGCGCTTCATGCTGGTGGCCGCGAAGAAGCAGATGCCGCCGGAGGCCGCACCGATGATCAGCGCGCCAATGGGACCCGCCGTGCCAGAGGCCGGCGTGATGGCGACGAGACCGGCAACCGCACCGGTCGCCGCACCCAGGGCACTGGGCTTGCCGTGCTTGATCCATTCAATGCCCAACCAGACCAGCGTGGCCGCCGCGGTGGAAAGCTGGGTGACCAGCATTGCATAGCCGGCGACGCCGTCCGCGGCCAGTTCACTGCCCGCGTTAAATCCGAACCAGCCGACCCAGAGCATACCGGCGCCGGTGACGGTCATCGTCAGGTTGTGCGGAGGCATGGGCTTCTCGGGATAGCCTTTGCGCTTGCCGACGAGGATGCACGCCACGAGCGCGGCCACACCGGCGTTGATGTGCACCACTGTGCCGCCTGCGAAGTCGAGCACGCCCCATTCAACGAAGAGCGCACCGTCGCCCGACCAGGCCATGTGACAGACCGGGGCATAGACCACGAGGGCCCAGAGGGTGGTGAAGATGACCATGGCGGAGAACTTCATGCGTTCCGCGTAGGCGCCACAGATGAGCGCCGGGGTGATGATGAAGAA
>JAUIKJ010000300.1 GCA_030430835.1 Candidatus Hydrogenedentota bacterium | reverse complement strand
CCAGCGCGCGCACGGGGAGACCGATCAGATTCTGCGCCACGACATCGAGAGCATCAAGAGCACCGGCCGCACCATCATGCCGGAGGACTTTGATGTCACCCTCGGCGAACAGGCCCTCGCGGACGTCTCGCTGTACCTGAGCGAGTTGGGGAGGTAGCGAGACGATTCGCACTGTTTCCAGGGCGGTCCCGCCATGCGTCAGCATCGCCCACCGGAGGCTGCTTGACAGGCCACTGCGAAGGCCTTCTACGCGCCCGCCGCGGTACGCACGACATCCTCAATCTGGCTGGTAACCACCGCCGCGTCGTGCTTCTCCGCGATTGTTGCGCGTGCATTGGCGCCGAAACGACGGCGAAGCGCGGCGTCGTGGGTCAGGCGCGTCAGCGCTTCCGCGAAGGTCGCCGCGTCGTTGTCCGGAACCACCAGGCCGTCGTGTTCGTGGGTGATCGGCCAGGCGGAACTGGCGCAGGCGACACACGCTTTGCCGGCCGCCATGGCGTTGAGCAGCTTTACGGGGTAGCCCGACCAGGATACCCGGGGCACGGCGACTACGGCGTCCATCGCAAGGCGGGCACGTACCGAGGGGAAGTCGGGGGTGTGCAAGATTTCTGCGCTGCCGAAGTGTGCGTTGGATTCCGCGGTCGCGACGAGAAGGCGCGCGTTGGGATTCTGCTCCCGCAACAATCCGAACGCACGGGACAGCAAGCCCAGGTTCTGATAGGGATCGAGGTTGCCGGTGTACAGCACGGGCGCGATGCCTTCGGCCTCGTTCCCTGCATCAAACGCTTCCACCGAAGCGATGGGCGGGATCTCATGGACGCGCTCTCCGGCACAGCCGCATTCCACCAGGTATTCCGCGATGCGCGCGTGCGGCGCGAGTACCGCGTTGGCGCGTTTCGGGAACTGGCGATCGATCCAGGCACCCGCACGGCGCGCCCAACCGGCGCCCCCGAAGTAGTGCGGGAGTTCGTCGGCCATGGCGTTGTGCGCATGGTAGATCACGGGACAAGCCCGGGCCGTCAGCGCAACGATCAGCGCTTCGTAGTTGTGCGCGATGACCGCGTCGATCTTGCGTGCGCGTACGGTACGCCGGAGCGTCGCGACTAACGCGGCATCGAGCAGCGGTTTCACGAAGGAAGGGCCCGCAGCGGTCTTCGTGTCGCCGGGCAGTCGCCGGCCGCGCACGATCTCCAAACCACTGTCGTCCGCGCCCATCCCCGCGCCATAGACCACGAGACAGACCGCGTGCCCCTGCGCCTGCATCGCCTTCGAGCGTCACGTTGGAAGCGCTCTGGATCGCCTCGGCGAGGATCTCCTCCTCGAGCACCGTGCGTCGGAAGATCTGGCCGCCCTGGGGCACGGGATAGGGACAGGCACCGAGGAAGGCGAGGCGCAGGCTCATTCGAAATAACCCAGGTCGCGCAGGCGCGCCTCGATCATCGCCTCCTGTTCCGCGCTGTAGTGGGCGGTGCCACCCGCCATCACCGCGGCCGTTTCGGCGAGAGGGCCCGCGCCCAGCAGCGGCACGCCATCCATCGGTGGTGCAGGCACGCCGAGCGCCGCGAGCACCGTCGGCGCGATGTCCGCCAGTGTGGGGTTCATCACGTTCGTCCGTTCACTCAGCATGAGCACGCCGGGGTCACGATGATTGCCCGTCATGCCGCGTTCCTTGCCGCCGAGGTATTCATCTTCACGAATCCGGCGGAAGGCGGGGCCGCCCCGGCTGCGCAGGCAGGAGTGCGAGTAGCCGTCTTCCAGCGCCAGCTCAACAATGATGTCCGGCGCACGCGCAATCTCGGGACCGTCGTACAACTCGGCGCGTGGCCACGCCTTCGCGACGACCTCCCACGATTCGAGGGCATCACACAGGTCGCGTACGAACGCGTCGTAGTCTTCCGGGTCGACTTGCCCCTGCGGATCGCGGCCACGCAGGTTTACGCGGATGGAAGGGAAATAGTTCAACTCTTCGGACCATGCGGTGGTGTGTGCCCAGTCGATTCCGCTGAAGCGGGACTTGCTCTCGGCGGCGCTGGCGAGGCCCTGCAGCTTCCGGAAGAGCGCGCCGCGGATCGCCGTCGGCACCACGCGCAGCGCGAGGCGTTTCAGCAGGCTGTCGCCGCCCGCACCGCTGTAGCGCAGGTAGCCCTGCGCCGCGAGCCAGTTGTTCAGGTGTACCACGCCCGTACCCGCGCCGCCGAAGCCGTGGTCGGACACGATACCCACCACCACGTCGTCACCCGCCGTCGCCACCAGCTCGCCCACGCTGCGGTCGAGGCGTTCGTAGATCTGCCGGATGGCATCCTGCGGACCGGGCCGGTGCCGTGGAGAATCAGGATCATGAAAGAGCCAGAAGTGGTGCGCGATGGTGTCGGATTCGCCGAAGACCACCATGAAGAAATCCCAGGCTTCCTCGCCCAGCAAATTGCAGGCGATGCGCTCCTTGTCGTCCAGTTTGCGCAGCAAGGCCGCGAGGGCCTGCTCGTGCCAGCCGGGACCGATGTGCGATTCCTGCACGTCCGCAAAGCGCCAGTCCTTCACATCGGCATAGCGTTCGCGCGGATGGACGAAGGACGCGTCCACCGCCGTCGCCACCGGCGAATCAAAGCCGGAGACCATCACGCCGTTGATCGGCTCCGGCGGATAGGTGCCCGGCACGCCGAGCACGCAACTCCGCTTCCCCACCTCGGTCAACACATTCCAGATCGCCGGGGCCCGGCGGTAGGTCGAATTTACGAATCGAATCCGCTGCTCCCCCGCGACCGTCTCCGTGAAATCGAAGATCCCGTGCCGCCCAGGCTGCACACCCGTGACACAGGTCGTCCACGCCGGAAAGGTCACCGGCGGCCGCGTGCTCGCCAGCGGTCGGAAGCAGCCCGCATCGCGCAGTTTCGCCAGGTTCGGCAAGCGGCCTTCGTCCATCCAGGGACCCAGCAGCGCCGGCTCCGCGCCGTCGAGACCTATGAGTAAAAAACGGGGCATGATGCAAGTGTAACGCGTGCCAACGGGAAATGGGATACAAAAGAATGGGGACAGGCACCGATTGGGTTTTGGACACGCGTCCTGTTCGCGAGTGGCACAAACTGACCTGGTTGGTGCCTGTCCCCACTCGTACTCTCAGCGCTCCTCCCCCACGCGCGGGGGCCTGCCCTTTCGGGCGTCCTCAAAGCCGCGGCACAACTCGTGGCGAAGCACCTGGCGGTAGAGGTGCACATACATGCGCGGGTCGTCGTCGGTCTGGGTACACAGGCGTTTGTAGTAGGGCATGACCAGCGCGTCCGCGGCGCGGCCGAGCGGTGTGCGGAACACGCGAAAGCGGCGGTAAATATCGTTCGCGCCGGTGCGCTCGTGCAGGTAGTGCAACGCGTAGCCCTTGCGGTAGTAGCGCCGGCGGTCGGCGTCGAACTGGGAGGGCAGCCATTCGTAGGCGTGGGCACGGGGCGCGCTGATCCCGCGCATGCCCAGTTGCTCCAGCCGGAAAGCCAGCTCCACGTCGGCGAAGTAGCGGGACGGAAAATCCTCGTCGAAACCGCCGGCCTCGAGCAGGTACTCCCGCGGATAGCTGGCGTTGTAGCAGCGCCAGTCCATGAAGTGCAGATCGCCCCCGGGCCGCATCGGCTTGAGTTCGTCAGGCAGGTACATGCGCACGAAAAGATTTCGCGCCATCTGCGGGTGCGGCTCGAGGGTGCCCACGGCACAGATGGGGCCATCGTGCGCGCGCTGGGCTTCCATATGCCGCAGTACGAGGCCGGGCGAGGCGAGCAGATCCTGGTCGAGATAGAGCACATAGCGGCCGTGGGCCTCGCGCAGGCCCCGGTTGCGGGCGCGGGTCAGGCCTGGCGACGGCTGCCGGAAGCAGCGAGTCCGCACGGGTGCGCCGGCGGCGTACTTCTCGAGGGCCTCGCCGGTGCCGTCGGTACTGCCGTCGTCAATGAGAATAATCTCGAACTGCGCAGCGGGAAAGCTCTGCTGCTCCAGGTGGAGCAACGCGGTGGCGATCCGGCCCGCCCGGTTTCGGGCGGCCAGAATTACGGAAATCTCGACCTCGTCCATAGGGCCTTCACTCGGAGTGTTCAGCCTTCCCCGGGGGGGAGTATGGGGC
>JAUIKJ010000299.1 GCA_030430835.1 Candidatus Hydrogenedentota bacterium | reverse complement strand
CATAGAAACCCATGTGCTCCTGTCGGAACCGGACATTCCAGTGATGGCTTTCTATGAAGACACTGTCTTGCAGGGTGCTACAAGCAACTGGTGCGGCCCGACCGTTTCTTGTATGACGCATTGGATGAAATCTGCAGGGTTCGATTCGATCTACATACGGCGCAAGATCGAAGGTGATCGCCAAATCTTCGTTGGTGCGTTAACTGAGGAATGGACGAAGCGCTTTGATGAATGCCCGAATCTTGTGCGCTGTGACGATGCTCACTTCAGAATCGCTCGTCAAGAGCTTGCGAAAGCACTTGGACAGAGCGGACACTTGGAGGCGAAGCTATCCATAAAGCCACCAGCGACGGTGTCTTCCTGCTGTAACGGGGGAAATGGGCAGAGCGTAGAGGATCGCAATAGTCGTCTACCGTTCCCTTTGGATGGACTTTGGAAGTCTCTTCCGGACACGGTAAAACGGCCGATTCGAAAATTGGTCGACGGCCGCTAGTCCAATCATGTTGCACATCCGACTAGCTGACCGCGCCTATTGATAAGCAATACGAATTGCAATCAGTAGAGCGTCGGCGCTGATGGGGTCGACTTCCACAGACCGTGCGAGCGTGCCTCCAACAATCCCACCTTGCACACCGCCGAACGCACAGGACGTTTCTGCTACGTGCAACAACCACTGCCCCTGATAGGTATCCAGGCTCTGACAGCGCAACCCCGTCCCAACGCCGACGGTCTGGTTGAGGTTGTCGCCATCGCCGGCGGCATCGACCGCGCCGTAGATTTTCCAGAAGCCGTCGCCGCTGAGACCGCTCTGGGCGCAGGTCCAGAAGAAGGTGATCGCCAGCGTGCTGCCGTCATAGTCCGGCGGCAGGGCGAAGGTGAGCGCGGCGTTTTCCTGGGTGGTGCCGTCGAAGGGGATGGCGATAAGTTTCTGGTGGGCATTGAGGTTGTAGACCGTGGTCGGGCCCGAGGTGCCGGGTTCGATGCCGGCGCCGGGATGGAGCACAGTAAACCAGGTCTTGTCGCAGCCGCCACTGCCCTGGCGCAGGTCGCCCGCGAAGTGCAGGTCGCTGCCGACCACGCCGCCAAGACTCAAGTCGCCGCCGATTGTCGCGTCACCATCGGCGGCGAGATTGCCCGCGTGGTCCACGTCCAGCCCGCCCGCGGGCGAGCTGCCCGTGGCGGGGCTGCCATAGCCCCCGCCGATACGCAGGTATTCGCGGCTGTTGATGCTGGAAGGCAGGGTGGGCAAGGTCATGACGGCAATCTCCCCGGTGTTGGTCCTATATCCCATGGACCGGGGCGTTGCACCGTCTACAGATAGCCCAGCGCCTGCAGGGCCTCCTCCGTTTCCTTCGACTCTTCCACCTGCGGCCGCGCCTCGAAGGCGCTCTCCTGCGATCGCTTCAGGTGCGCCTGCAGCATCGTCTTCATCCGCGCGAAGACCTCCGGCAGTTCGGCGCTCAGCTCCTTCGTCTCGCCCGGATCCGCCTTCAGATCATAGAGCTCGAAGCGCGCGTCGCTCTCCGGCGTGAATACAGTCCATTCGATCTTGTCCGGATTTTGCAGGTCCTCGCGCGGTACATGCTTCCGGTTCGTCGCCTGGTACACCACCAGTTTGTGTTGGGCATCGCGGATCGACAGCCACCCTTCGAGCTTGCTCTCGCTGATGCCCACCTTCGCCGTGTGCGCGTCGGGCTGCGGGCGCAGCAGGCTGCGGCCCTCCGCATGGGCCGGCGTCTCCAGCTTCGCCACCTCCAGCAGCGTGGGGAGCACGTCGAGGTTGCTCACCATCGTGTCGTGATCGTGTTCGCCGGGATCCATCTCGCCCGGCAGCCGGAACATCAGCGGCGTGCGCACCATTGTCTCGTAGGTCAGGCTGTGCTTCCACTTGCCATTCTCGGCGAAGGCCTCGCCATGGTCCGAGCAGACCACTACGTTCAGGTCGTCCCACAGTCCGAGTCGCTGATAGCGCAGGCGGAAGTCGCGCACCCAGTTGTCGACGTAGATGATCTCCGAGTCGTACACATCCTTGATGTACTCCAGGTCCGCCGGCAGAATCGGCTTGCCCTGCGCATAGGCCACCACGATGGGATCCGGAATGTCGACCGTGCCCAGTTCGCCGCCTTCGTTGCGGATGAGATCGGGGTAGCGGTTCTCATAGGTCAGGTGCGTGTCATAGCAGTGCCAGAACACGAAGATGCCGCCCTTCTCGTAGTTGCGCAGGTGGTTGCTGTTCGCATCGAGAAAGCGCGACAGCGCCTCGCCCACGGCCGGGCCGTTGCCGTGCTGCATGAACACGTCGAAGCCCCGCTGGAAATCCTTGTGCTCGCCCAGCAGCCCGTCCAGGTTGCCGCTCGTCACGATGCCCACGGTGAAGTAGCCCGCGTCGTGCAGGATCTCCGGCAGCGTCCGCGCTTCCTTGGCGATCGGCGCCACGCGAAATTCTGCCTTGTGCTGCGTGGGATACAGCGAGGTCAGGATCGACGCCCACGACGGCGGGGTCCACGGGCAGGTCGAGGTGACCTGATCATAGATCCGCCCCTCCGCCGCGATCGCGTCGAAATTCGGCGTGTGGTTTTCCGCCGCGCCATAGCACCCCAGCCGGCTCTGGCGCAGCGTGTCGATGCCCAGAATCAGGAAGTTCTCGAGCGCGTCCGTGTTCGCCCGCGATGCCTTGTACTTCGCGAAGGAGGTCACCCACGCCGAAAGATCATCGATCTCCCACGCGCCCGTGCCGCCCTTCGGGTCGCCACTGATCGCCAGCCGGCCCTGCGTCGCGCCATGCGGGATGAAGGCGGGGACGCCCCCGAATTCCCGCCATGTGCTCGACGGGATTGTGTGGACCGCGGGACCGAGGTCCGTCCACTTGCCGCCAATCTGCGCCTGAACCCGAACAGAGAGGAAACTCGCCGCCGCGTTCTCGCTCCGCCCCCAGAGGTAGAAGGCCACCGAGTCGCCTTCCTGCACCGGAAAGGGCGCGGAGACCAGCACGGATCGTGCGTCGCCGTTGCGGTCATAGCGCATGCCACGTGCGCCATTGCGCGCCGCCGCCGCCCGCGGCGTCCAGGCCGCACGCGCCTTATACGGCGCATTCCAGCCGCGCGGCGCATCGCCCTTGGCCGCTTCGAATCCACCATTCAGCGGCACCACGTCCGTATAGGCCGATGCGGAATCCAGCACCGGGCGCCAGCGCTCGGGAACTTCTGCGGATGTCTTCATGGAAAGGACGGCTATCGCCAAGAGCGCGATGGCCCAATAATGCAGGCCTGCCGTGGACGAGATAGGGAACATGGTATAGAACTTCCTCAGTTTTTGGGCGAAATGCGCGGGTCGCGTGCCCGTGATTGCTAGCATGTGATTGAGCCGGAGTATAGCGTAGAAATCAGGGTCGAGTCCCGCAATGCGAGGCCCCGAGTCGGCCCTGCGAGAACGGCTCAGGATGCCGATTGCTTCTTGTATTCTTCGTAGGTCTTAGTGCGCAGATAGGGGATATCGCTCCAATCCCAGATGCGTGCATCGTTGCCCGCGCGCAAGTCATACACGAAGTTCGGCCAGCGGTTGTAGTCACGAACCGCCGCGTCATTGGCCGCGCGCCACTGGATCCAGACGCTTGCGGCCAGCAGGACGCCAAAGAGCGCGGCTCCCGCCCAGCGCACTTGGGGGCGCGCCGGGGGATAGAGAAAGAGATTTACCAGCCAATAGCAGAGAATGGGCAGCATATCCACCATGAAGCGGTAACCGATACTCGCCCCCGCCGTCCAGTTCCAGAAGCTCGAGACCAGGCACAAGTGAAGAACAAAGATCAGCAACAAGACCCCGTCCAGCAGATCCGCCTTGCGCGCTGCGGTCTTGAGGAAGAGGCCGACGAATGAAAACAGGAGAAAAGGCGAGAACAGGAACAGACCGCGCCCTGGGCTTATCAGGTTCGCGAATAAGGCACGGAAGAAATCCGGGTTCGCGACAAACTTGGATCCGCGGTAATAGGGCGCGAGAATCTCACCGTACACCGAATAGTTGAAGATCATGAATGGGACCGCCACGAGCGAAGCGAAAAAGAGATAAGGCACGATCTGTTTGCGGTAGCGCACCGCCACGTAGAGCGTAATGAAGAGCACGAACAGCGCGTTCGTCGGCCGGATCACCAGAGCAAAGGC
>JAUIKJ010000298.1 GCA_030430835.1 Candidatus Hydrogenedentota bacterium | reverse complement strand
ACCTCAATCGGTCCCGTCACGTCCGTGCCGTTCATCTCGATGTGGAAGATGCCGCCGCGTTTGTTCGAGGCCACTGGGAAGTGCACCGTGTAGTTCCCGGATTCCTTCACGGTCACCGTGTAGATCAGCCACTCGCCCGTGCGCGTCCAGCCGATACCGTGCCCGTTCGACGCATCCGGCCGCGCCTCGATGTCGACCCCGGTTTCTTCGCGGTAGTCCGCGCCTTCATTCTTGTCGTCGATATCGTGATAGGCGACGCCCTCCTTGCCCTCGTCGTAATGCTCCGCTTCGATTACTCCGGGGACGACGTGCGCCTGGCCCTTCCAGGGTTTGGGGGTATCCACTGGGGTATCCGATTCGCCCGATGCCGTTGCGGCAACCATCACGCCCAGAAGGCTGCAGAGCCAGGCAAGTCTGTTCATCTTCATACTCCTCTAAAGTTTGGCCGCATCCGCGCCACGCACAGAGCCTACCCCACCGCGCACCCGCCTTCAATCTGCTTGCCGGAAGCCGCGTGTAGGCACTAGGGTAGCCGTATACCGCGAAGGAGATCGCACCATGCATCTGCAAACTGCCTGCGTCGTTGCCCTGTTGGGCGTCCTCCTCCTGAGCGTTGCGGTGCCTGCCGCGGCGCTGGGGCATGCTGTCGTGTCGCCCGAAAGCGGCGTTTCCGGCGTCTATGGTACCTGGACCGTCACTTACACCGTCGGGCCTGGCGGTATCGCGCGCGGGGGTGGGGTGCGCGTGCAACTGCCCGATACCTGGCACGCGGGCCCACGCAACTCGGGCAATCGCCTCCAGGCACTCTGGCCCGAAGAAGAGCATTACGTGACCGCGCACGCCAGCCGCGACGGTGTGCGCGTACGCACCGAGGTCGAGGCCTTCTCCGGAAACCCGTTGATCAAGCATGGGAAAGACTCGCTGGACGGCCGCAACGAACGCTACGTCTACGTCGTGCGTGCCACCATCGAAGCGGGACAGTTGGAGCCCGGCGACTCACTTGCCGTGGTCTACGGCGACACCCGTGGTGGTGGGCCCGGGTACCGCGCGGGGGCCGCGCTTGGCGGCACCGAGCCGGTGCTAATCGCGGTGGACGCGTCCGGCGATGGCGCCTACGCGATGCTTCCGGATCCGCCCGGACTCACCCTGCGCGGCGGCCGGCCCCATGAGTTGCAGTTGCATGCGCCCACGACTGCCGCCCTTGATGCATCCCACCGATTCACCGTCGCCCTGGTCGACGCGGAAAGCAACCCCGCCGGTCAGGGTGATACCCTCAGCCTGCGCGTTGTGGAAGGAGCGGCGACCCTGCCGGATTCCGTTGAGATTACCGGTGCCACCGGCTACGCCGAATTCACGGCGACCCCCACCGCGGCCGGCACCCTGCGCATCGAGGCCGTGTCCGATCGCTGGGTGCTGAACGCCACCTCCAACCCGGTCGTGGTGCATGCGGACATGCCCGAAGCCGCCATCTACTGGGGCGATCTTCATTCACACACGCGCTACAGCTGGGACGGCGTCGGTGATTTTCCCTTCGACTATGCGCGCCACGTCGCCGGCCTCGATTTCTATGCGATGACCGACCACAGCCGCACCCCCGACAAGGGGCGCACGCGCGGTCTCGGCCCCCATGTGTGGGACGAGTACACGGCCCGCACCGAGGCGGCGAACGATCCCGGGCGCTTCGTGGCACTGCATGGCTATGAGTGCTCTTTCGGACGCCCCTACGGTCACCACAACGTCTACTTCCGCGGCGGCCCTGGCGCGCTCATCGCCCCGGAGAGCCACTCCCTTCCCCAACTCTGGGACGCCCTCGTTCGCGGCGAAGCACTCACCATCCCGCACCACACCGGCAAATTTCCCAAGGGCGTCGATTTCTCCATCCACGACCCGGACTTCCGGCGGAACTTCGAACTCTATTCCGGCCATGGTCTCAGCGAAGTCTATGCGCCCCTGCAACCACTCGCCTTCGAGTTCAGTGATTTCACCTCACCTGCCCGCAGCCTCGAGGCCGGAAGTTACCTGCAGGACGCCTGGCGAATGGGTCTCGAACTCTCGGCCATCGCCGCCTCCGATGACCACCGCGCCCAACCCGGCAAACCGCACTACGGACTCACCGCCGTCTACGCGCCCGAGCTCACCCGCGAGGCCATCTTCCAGGCGCTCTACGACCGCCGCACCTACGCCACCACCGGCCAGAAGATCGTACTCGACTTTCAGGTGAACGGAACGCCGATGGGCCAGCAGGGAAAGTCGTCCCCCGCCCCAGAGGTCAGGATCCACGCCATCGGCACCGGCGCCATCGCCCGCGTAGAAGTGCTGCGCCTGAACGCTGGCCACGACGCTTTCGAAGTCGTGCAAACCTGGACCCCCGACACACGCGCCTTCAACACCACCTGGACCGACGAAACCTTCAACGGTCCCGGCATCTACTACATGCGCCTGCGTCAGGCACGCCCCGTCCGCAACCTGCCCGTCATGGCCTGGTCGAGTCCCGTGTGGTTGCGGTAGATCGCCCGCGCATCTTTCACGCTACAGTGCTCGCGACCGCGAAGCGCGGTAGCGCTTCCCAATCCTTGAACCCCGCCTGGGCGGACATGCGTACTTCACGCTACAGTGCTCGCGTCCGCGAAGCGCGGCAGCGCTTCCCTATCCTTAAACCCGCGTGGGCGGACATGCGTACTTCACGCTACAGTGCTCGCGACCGCGAAGCGCGGCAGCGCTTCCCTATCCTTAAACCCGCGTGGGCGGACATGCGTACTTCACGCTACAGTGCTCGCGACCGCGAAGCGCGGCAGCGCTTCCCTATCCTTCAGCCCCGGGTTGGCCGCGCACCCGCGGCCAACCCGGGGATAGCGAACAAACCCGCCAACCGCGGTAGCGGTTTCGTAAATATCTCTCTTGAAATGCTACCGCGGATCTTGTTCCTACTTTTGACATCCACTTTGGACACCCACGGTTGACCGTTCCGAACGGGCAAGCAAGGGCCAAAATACTCACACGCACTGCGCTTGTGGGAAAGCAGACGCATCACCCGCATCAACGACGGCATACAAATAGTCTTGGCGATTCAGAGTGTCGTCGTCGTATGTCGAGTCCTAATGTACTCATGGGATTCATCGTCATCGCCGCCGTCGTCCGCCCCCCAGTGCAATCAACGCGCTCAGTGCGAGCAGTCCGGGGATTCCTGTGATCGCCAGCGAGGCCACCACGGTCAACTGAAACACCGGGCTCTGGCCGGCGCCCTCAGCCCAACAGGAATTCGGCGTCCTCACTACGCTGCGGTGCCATCCGGACGCCCAAGTACCCACTGCGTGTACCCGTTCCTTGAATTTCATCAAGTGTTCACCGGGCGGCGGGGATAAAATGTTGCCGTATCGCGGTTTGGATGTGGGGGCGCGTGGTCCTATTGTCCTTCGACAATCGCCTTCATGTCCGCGAGGCCATCGTCGAAGTTCTTGCCGATCATCTTGTCCATGTCCATGAAGAGCCCCATCGCCTTCGCCACGAAATTGTTCTCGCCGAACATGGCCCAGGTGACCAGCGTGCCACCGGCGACGGGGGTGAAGGTGAACTCTGCATTGTTCGTGCCCTTGAAGGGACGCACAAAGGTCAGCACGAGGCGCACGTTCTGGTTCGGGATACTCTCCACGATCTCCATCGTGCCCTCGCCGATCTGGTTGTTGCCCGACCAGGCATACTGCGCGCCTACGCCCGCGTCGGGACCCGAGAAAGACTTGTCCATGTTCGGATCCATCTTTGACCACGGCGACCACGCGTCCCAGTTCCTCAGGTTGTTCACCTGCGGGAAGATCACCTCCGGCGCTGCAGCCATCTCCGCACTGCGCTCATAGCGAAAACCCGCCGGCTGGAAGGCGACGATAGCCAACGGAACTGCAACCACCACGACAACACCCATCAGGATCACGCTAAGCATGGCGACACCTCCGGCACCAGATTAGCATTCAGCGCGAAGCACAACAAATCCACCGCGCTCCGTGAAAGCCCACCGCGCCGCTTGGCTGTTACCAGCGCAAGAGTCCCATTTCCTATGCGCATCATCAGCGCTGCTGTCGCTCGATATTGCGCTGAATCGAGAGTGCATCACATGGTGCTGCAGTAGCGTACTATAGACAAGATGAACAATATGCTGTACCCTTTCAGGA
>JAUIKJ010000297.1 GCA_030430835.1 Candidatus Hydrogenedentota bacterium | reverse complement strand
CTTAGGGTCGTCAGCCTCGACCAGTTCCCCTTTACCCTCGCACATTTCACGGGCAGCAAGGACCACAACATTGTCATGCGGCAGCGCGCGAAGGAACGCGGGCTGAAGTTGAACGAATATGGTCTGTTCCGCGAGGACGACTCCCCCGTGGCCTGCGACAGCGAGGTGCACTTGCACGCGGCGCTTGATCTCCCCTACCTGCCACCGGAACTGCGGGAGGACATGGGCGAGTTTGCTGCCACGGACACACCGCGACTCGTGGAGCAGTGCGATCTGCGTGGTCTCGTGCACTGCCACACCACCTACAGCGACGGCCAGAACACGCTCAAGGAAATGGTGGACACCACCATTGCCGCCGGCTATGAATACCTGGTCATCTCGGATCACAGTCAGTCGGCGGGCTATGCGGGCGGGCTGCAGCCGCACATCGTCAAGGCCCAGCAGCAGGCCATCGACGATCTGAACTCGCAATTCGATAGCTTCCGAATCCTCAAGGGGATCGAATCGGACATCCGTGTGGATGGATCGCTGGACTACGATGAGAAGATCCTGCAGTCCTTTGAAGTCATCATCGCCTCGGTCCACCAGAAGCTGGAGATGGAGGAAGATGAGGCGACGACGCGCGTCATCAAGGCAATTGAAAACCCCTACACGACGATACTCGGGCATCCAACGGGCCGCTTGCTGCTGCGGCGCAAGGGTTACCCGCTGGACTTCGAGAAGATCTTCGACGCCTGCATCGCAAACCGGGTGGCCGTGGAGATCAATGCCAACTGTCGCCGACTCGATTGTGACTGGCGGCACCTCAAGCGGGGCAAGGACAAGGGTGTGATGTTCTGTATCGGCCCGGATGCGCACCGTGTCGAAGGGATCGACTACGTGAAGTACGGTGTGGGCATCGCGCGCAAGGGCTGGCTCGCCCCGGAAGACCTGCTCAATACCCGCAGCGCGGAGGAGTTCATCGCATGGCGAAACTCAAGCTGACGCTCCGCGCCAACCGCGAACGCGCCTATCAGGTCTATGCGGAACTGGAGAAGTTGTACCCGGATATCCGCTGCACGCTGAACTACAAGAACGCCTTCCAGCTCATGCTCATGACGAGCCTCGCCGCGCAGTGTACGGACGCGCGGGTGAACCTCGTCTGCGAGGACCTCTTCAAGAAGTACAAGACGCCAGAGGACTTCCTGAAGGTGCCCCTCAAGGAACTGGAGAAGGATGTGCAGCCCTGCGGTTTCTACCGCAACAAAGCGAAGAACATTCAGGGCGCGTGCCGCCTGCTGGTCGAGGAATATGGCGGCAAGATGCCGGAGACCATGGAAGACCTCGTGCGCTTCCCCGGTGTGGGCCGTAAGACCGCCAATGTCATCCTCGGCGAGTGCTTCGGCAAGCAGGGCGTCATCGTCGATACCCATTGCACCCGGCTGGTCAACCGACTGGGCTTCGCCAAGGGCACCGATGCGGTCAAGCTTGAGCGCGACCTGATGAAGGTCTGGCCTTCCGATCGCTGGACGCTCTTCTCGCATTTCATGGTCTTTCATGGCCGCGCGGTCTGTACCGCGCGCGCGCCGCGCTGTTCGCAATGCACGCTGCGTGATCTCTGCCCCTTCCCCGATACCCGTGAGGGCCAGCGCCTTGCGCGTTGAACTGAAGGAAGCGCCACCGCCCGCGCCGCGGGTTGCGCCACAAGACGCGCCAAACGCCAATCGCGTCTATCTGATCATTCTGTATGTCGCCGTCGTGCTGCTGGTCGACACCCTCGCGGCGAACCGGGTGTACTGGATCATCGACTGGTCCATGTTCTCTTGGACGCCGATCCGGGTACACCTGTTCTCCGTCGAGACTTTGGGACTACCACCGGAGTTGACACAGTGGATGGCGCCAAAGCCCGGCGGTTACCGGAACGCAAGTGAGGCCCTGAATTCCTTTGCTTACCTCTTCTCCGGTTTCAGCTTCTTCAAGTTCATCTTCTGGCTGTTGATTCCTCTCGCTTTTAGCCTTCGGCGATTTGACGCCGCGTGGTGGGGCTGGCGTCGTATCAAGCGTCCGGAGCGCTGGCTGCTGCTCGCCGCGCCCTTCGTTGCGCTGGCCGCGATGTTCCTGATCCCCTATCTGCCCGGCGTGTCAGACTACTACCAGCAGGCACGCGGCCAGATCCCCTGGCAAGGGAAGGTCGCCGCGTTCATCCAGCAGAACGTCTATATCGTGTCCTGGCTCATCGGCTGGGAGTTCCTGCACCGCTACGTGCTCTTGCGCGCGGCGGGCCGCCGTTGGCCGCGCGTGGGCTGGCTGCTGGTCCCCCTGGCGGAGACGCTCTACCACCTGCAGAAACCTTGGGTGGAAACCGGCGCCATGTGTGTCTATTCGCTCTGCATGACGCAATACGCCCGCCGCCGCCGCAATGCGCTCTGGCCCCTGCTAGTCCACTGGATCATCGAAAACGCGCTTTTCGTCTTCATCTTCGCGGTGTAAATAGCGGCCGATACAGTCGATCGGCGCTACCTGGAACCACCAGGCGCCGCACCTCCCGGACTCGCTCCGGCACGCAATCGTGACATGAACCTGCGCTTCATGCCGTCAGTCGAACACGATCGTCCGTTGCCGGTACACCATGATCCGCTCTTCGGCGTGGGCCTTGACGGCGTTCGACAAGACCTTGCGCTCCAAATCGCGGCCCAGGGCAACGAGGTCCGACACGCGGTGCGTGTGGTTGACGCGGATGGTTTCCTGCTCGATGATGGGCCCCCGGTCGAGTTCTTCGGTTACGTAATGACTCGACGCGCCAATTAGCTTTACCCCGTGCTCATAGGCCTGGTGATAAGGGCGCGCCCCTTGGAAAGCCGGCAGAAACCCGTGGTGCACATTGATAATCCGACGGCGGTAGGCGTCCACCAATAGCGGCGACAGGACCTGCATGTAGCGCGCGAGCACCACGAAATCGACCCCGGCCGCCGCGCAGAGATCCAGGACCTGTTGCTCGGCCTTGCCACGGGCTCCGGGCACCACCGGGACGTGGTGGTACGGCACATTGAAGCGTGCCGCCACTTCCTTCAGATCGGGATGGTTGCTGACCACGAGGGCGATGTCCGCATTTATCTCGCCATACTGGTGCCGCAGGAAGAGGTCATAGAGACAGTGATCATACTTCGAGACCATGATGGCCATGCGCTTGCGCTGGGTCGACCGGGACAAGGCAGCTTCCATGCCGTGCTCATCGGCGAAGGCCGGCAGTTCCCGGGCAATCTCGTCCAGGTCTCCGCCGTCAAAATGGACCCGCATGAAGAACCGGGATTCCAACTCTTCCGTGTACTGCTGGCTGTCGATTAGGTTGCCGCCCCGCTCGAAAATGAAGCGCGCAACGTTGTACACGATGCCGCGCGCGTCGGCGCACTGGATGGTCAGAACCGCTGAATTCATGCGGCAACGGTACGCCGCGCCACGGCGGCGAATCAACCTCCCCGCTTGGTCTACAATGTCCGCATAGGGAGTACACGCACCATGACCGAAGCCGAACTATTTCGTATCCGCATTGCCCTGCTTCAGGCCTTCCTCCACCGGAACGGCTATGACGGTATCTTGCTCAACCGCGTAGACAACTACGCCATGGCCACGGGCGGAAAACGCAGCTACATCAACACCTTCACCGACAACGGCGCCAATAGCCTCTTCGTCGACCGCGACGGCAACGTCTACTTCGTTGGGAATACCATCGAGGCGCCGCGCCAGATGGAGGAGGAATTGGCGGGGCTCGACTGCGGGTCGGAGTGTTTCCTCTGGTTCGAAGGCAGCGCAGCGGGGGCGGTCAAGGATCGTTTCACGGGCACCCTCGTTTCGGATGATGGCTCGGTCGGTGAGAATGTCAACAGCCAGCTTGCCGTCCTTCGCACGCTGTTGAGCGAAGCCGAGTTGGAGAAGTACCGTCGGATCGGGCGTCTTGCTGCCGAGGCCATGACGGCTACGCTCGCTGCCATCGAGCCCGGCATGCGCGAGGTCGCCTACGCGAACATCCGGCGCGGCTGCGAGGCCGCTGGCCGGCGCTTCGAGGACCTCGAGATCTGGTTCATGTGCAACCTCGTTCCGGCCGCGAGCGAGGCCGAGGGCATCCAATCGGTAAAGGCGATCCTCGCGGGCACGGCGAACCACGTCTACCGCTTTCACATGGAGGGCA
>JAUIKJ010000296.1 GCA_030430835.1 Candidatus Hydrogenedentota bacterium | reverse complement strand
TCTTCCTGGACGACTGGCACAACTACCACATGAACCTGGGCGAGGTGCACTGCGGCACGAACGTGCTGCGAACACCCACGGAAGATTGGTGGACCTCGGCGATGCACCTTTTGGAGGACCCGCGATGAAGACCGCAAGCACGACGATCCTGGCACTCTTGATGCTCTCCGCCTGCGACGGGGCGACGCCGGCCGAGCCTGCGCAGACCCACCGCGAGGCTTCGACGCCCGCTCCTGCGGCCTCGGGTGAGGCTGGGCTGGCGCTGACGTTGGGCGATGACTGGCGGGCCTCGGTCTCGGAGGGGGTGGCCCAGTTGCGTGCCGCGGACCCCGAGCGGCTGGAGAAGCTGGCTTCGATGCCGCCTCGCACGACGCGTGCACATACCCTGCGCTTCACCGGCCCGCTGCTTCGCAACGGTGACGCGGCGGTCGTGTTCCTGGACCGCATCGTCTCCGGCAAAGAGTCGGCGGAGGTCCGGGCTGCACTGGTCGAGGCGCTGCCGCGCACGGGTGCATCGTTCGGACCGGCGCTCGTGGACCTGTTGGGCGCGGAGCCCGACCCGAAGGTGCGGGCCCAGATGGTGGCGGCACTGCGCACGGCCGACGCTGCGTCAGCGCTGGAGGGGCTTGGCCAGGGCTTCGAGGACAGCGACGCGCAGGTGCGGCTGGCAGCGGCTCGCACCGCGGCACGCCGCCAAGATGGAGCGTCGCTCGCGGATGCGCTGCTGCTGGCAGTGGACGACACCGACCCCGGGGTGAAGCTCGAGGCGATGCGTTCACTTGGCGCCCTTCAGGTGGAAGCCTCGAAGGCAGCGCTTCGGGCAGAGCTCTCGGCGGGGTCGGCAGACGTTCGGCTGGCAGCGGTTCGGGCTCTCGGGCGGATCGATCCCGTAGCGGCGGCGACGGATGTTCGTGCGCTGGCGGCCGATGAGGACGCCCGGGTCGCGAAGGCCGTACAGCGCGTGCTCGGGCAGTAGCGCTCGGGATTGTATGCCTACAGGGCTCGCCGGACGGCGGGCCCTCTGCGTTGGTTCTCAGGCTCCTAGTCTGGATGCTACCGAGCGACCAGTAGCCGGAATCCCGGTTCGATGTGGCAGCGGAAGCCTTGGCCCTCGAGCATCTCCTGCAGCGGTGTCGGGCGGAACGATGCGGTCACGATGAGGAGCTCGCCCGGGTCCAGCTGTCTTGCTCGGGCCATGACGGGGCCGAGTGGGACCTCGCCGCTGGCCAGCATTGCGTCTGCGTCGAAGCACGCGACCGCGGGCCCTGTTGCCCACGCGGGCGGGGCCGATGCCGTGGGAGTCTCGGCGGGTGGAGGACCCGATTCCGCCTGCGCTAGGCCGGCGGCGGCACGGAGCGTGCTGACCAAGGCACGGACGGGTGTACCCGCCACCCCCGCCGCACGTTCCACCGTCGCCACGCGCGCGACACCAGCCTGTCCTGATGCACCCATAGCGCTTTGCGGGGCCTTGGCACCGTGCCGTATACTACGCCTTTCTGCTTGTGAAGGGTGTACGCGTGTTTCCGAGTTTTACCCCCGATTATCTCGCCTTCGTGGCGATGCAGTATTTCTGCCTGCTCTTCTCGCTCTGTGTGCATGAAGCAGCGCATGCCGCCATGGGCAACTGGTGCGGCGACCCTACCGCGCGCCTGCTGGGTCGCCTGACGCTGGACCCGCGCAAGCACATTGACCCGCTGGGAACGGTGGTCTTCCCGCTTCTCGGCATGTTGAGCGGCATTCCCTTCCTCTTCGGTTGGGCGAAGCCGGTCCCGTTTAACCCGCGCAATCTGGGCAATCTGCGCCGCGATCCCGTCCTGATCGCCATTGCCGGGCCGATATCCAACATCATACTGGCGGTTGTCTTCACCTTGATCCTGCGGGTCATCTTCGTGCTCGCCTCGGCGCAGATCGTGGACGTATCGTCGATAGTCATCATCGCGCAGATCACGCAAAGCATGATCATGATCAACCTGCTCCTCGCGATATTCAACTGTATTCCTGTCCCCCCGCTCGATGGACACTATCTTGTGCGCTATTTCCTTCCGCCGCATATTGAAGAACAATTCGAGCGCATTGGCCCCTTCCTCTTCATCGGCATGATCCTTTTCGCCCGCGATATCATTAGTGGCCCCATGCACTTCTTCAGCAAAATTGTCACGACCTTTGTCGAGCATGGCGTCAGCGGCTTCTTCGGCGGCTAGCTATTCAGTGGCCCGTGTATGCGGGCGCGGTTTTGCGGTGCCGTGACAGCCACGACACGTTCAGTGGATTCGGCATCTTCCATGCCCGCTTTGCGGGCCGTGATCCCACCCCGCCCACGCTAGAGCGACAAGGCAATCGCGTCGATGCACTGCTCGGCAACGAAGCGTGCGCCAGCCTCGGTGAAGTGACAGTCGTCGTAGAAGAACTCCGGACGCCCATGCATCGCGGACAGATCCACCACCGGAATGTCGCGCGCGCGACAAACGTGCTGCACCGCCGCGTTGTAGGCGTCCATCGCTGATCGCAAGGCTGGGATCGATACATAGCGCCCATCCTCCAGCCAGCCGAACCAGCAGCGCGCCGCGGCTTCTGGCGGCAGTGCCTCGTCCCACAAAACCGGCTGCGAGACAAAGACCGCCTGCACACCGCGCGCCGCGCAGGCGTCGATTAGTCCCGCCACGCGTTCGCGAAAGGATGCCAGCCCCGGGCCCAGATCCGGCAAGGTCTCGACGATGGCCGCCTCGGCGCGTTGCGCGCGGCGGATGGCGTACTCCCGACCGCCAATGCCCTCGTACTCTTCCGGGCGCGGTGGGGTTTGGTTCAGGGCGTGGTACAACTGAATCAGGCGAGAGCGGGTCCAGCCGGGGCGCGGCGGCGTAGGCGGCGACGGCGCTGGTGCATCCGCGGGCGTGGCTTTCGCCTCCGGCGCGAAGCGGTCATAGCGCGTTTCGATCTCCTCGTTGGCGAGGTAGCGCCAGAGATCGTTGATACCCACCATGAAGACTGCGAGGTCGATCTCCTCCATGAGCGGGCTGGCCCGCACAAAACGCAGATGGTCCCGGGTGTCGAAGCCGCTGATACCCACGTTGCCTACCCACACCGGCGGTGACGCAGGCCGCGCGTTGAGATGGTCCATCAGCAGCACGGGCCAGGTCTCGGTATCGTCGAGGTAGACACACTCCGTCGTGCTCCCGCCAATGCACAGCACCCGGGTCTCGTGCCGCCCCGCGCGCGGCGCCGCAATCCGTATACCGCGCTGGTCGGTCGTGAAGGTCGAGTCACCCACGATACCCGGGAGATATTCGGGGTCGGGATGAAAGCGTTGGTGTACCGCCGGCCCCCGCGTGTGAAAGGGATTCCGGGCCTCGTCAATTCGGTGCAACTGATAGGCCGCCCCCCACTCCAGCAGCGCGAGGCCGCCGAGACATACCACGAGCAACAACACGGCTTCGCGTGCATGCACGGCCAGGCGGCGCCGCAATCCGGGCACGGCAAGGATAGCCGCGCCCGCCACCGCGAGCAGCAGGTAGGCCGCACTCAGCAGCACTTCAATCGTGCCGAAGGGCCGCCAGCCCTGCGCATAGGCGCGGGCGCTGTCGATCGCTGGTGCGGCAAGCACGGCGGCAATGAACACAAGCGCCAAGGATTTTCTGGAAGTCTGCACGGTGTGGTTCCCGGTGAGTCCGCATTCTACCCTGTTGCGGCGCAGGATCTTCACCCCCGCCGCTAGGATCTGCTATACTCCCGCGCTTCGTTCCCCGAGTGAATCTGCTTGCCCGGACCCTGTCTGGTCACGGCGATAGGGTGGGCATAGCGAAGAACAACGGCCAAGCACGCGATCCTGGAAATCGGTCACGGAATCTTGTCTCTCTTTAGGGGGATCAAGGGGGATGTTCCTTCCGGGGATGACGCCGAATTTTGGCCAGTGCTGCGGACGCTACATCCCCCGCCCTTCGGGCACCCCCTTCAAAGGGGACAAGACGCATGTAAATCAGGGCTGGATAGGCATAAGACAGGAGCAGGTAATGGATCTTCCCAAGAAATTTAACGCGGTGGATGCCGAAGCGCAGTGGCAACAGCGCTGGGCCGATGACCGGATCTATGCCTGGGACCCCAGCCGCAGCCGCGATGAGACCTTTGTGGTCGATACGCCACCGCCAACGGTGAGCGGTTCGCTGCATGT
>JAUIKJ010000295.1 GCA_030430835.1 Candidatus Hydrogenedentota bacterium | reverse complement strand
ATATTCGCCATCCCCTCACGGAATTTGACACCATGATGTGCTACTGGGCCCATGAGGCTCAAATGCCGTTGCACATTCTATTAACCAAGGCCGACAAACTGAAAAAGGGCCCCGCAAACAACACCAAATTAGCCGTGAAGAAAGCGCTGAAGCACATGGGTGATAGCGTGAGCGTACAGATCTATAGCTCACTCAAAAAAGAAGGCACCGATGTATTGAGAGCGACTCTTTCGAATTGGCTCAATCAAGCACCAGAGGCCGAATAACGCTTCCTAGGCGATCGAGTCAGTTTAAAAACTGGCTCGTAATTCAGCGCCCATGGTGAACTTTGTTCCAGTGGTGTATTCGATCACACGAGCGCGATTGTTGGTCGTGAACTCAAGCGTCGGTTGTTGCACAAGCGCGAGGGCTGGGTCGCGCGGCTCACGGCGTTGAACCGGCTGCTGCGTCTCTGGTGGCGGGTAGGCGCATTGCCGGATGTGGTTGATACGACCGACGCCGGCGGATACATGCTCGATGCGGATACCGCAGTCACGGATCGCCTGAGCAAGGCAGAAGCGGTGGGCTTTGCCCGGCGCTACCCGGAGCCTCCCTACGAGAACGAAGCGCTGCCGCCGGAGGGGGCGCCGCGCACCCGCTACTTCGACCCAGTGGATTTACCGCGGCAGGCGACCAGCGACGGCCATGCGGCCCTGGCACGCGAGGCACTGGCCGTGACCACGAGCCGCCCGCACCGCCTTGAGTTAAGTGCCGCGGACTACGGTTCGGAAAACGCACATGTGCTGGACATCAACGGTGCGGTGCGCTGGTGTTCGCTGGCGCGCGTGGAGAAGCGGAGCAGCGCGCTCGGGACCCTCACGGCACCGTTCACGATTAGCGTGACCTTTGCGGGCGGGCATGCCGAGTTCATCGGCTTCGGGGTCGGCCGCTATGGGCGTATTCTTTATCCGATGGCGGGCTTGAACCACAGCCTCGTGCTGCATGCCGCCGCGGATGGCAACTATGTGCTGCTTTGTGACGGACGTCCCGTGCGGCCCGCGGAATTCGAGGGCGGCTACTATACGCCGGTCCGGATGCCGGGCCGTGTCGACCTGCGCCTGGTGTTGTGGAATATCGACCGCGAGATTACGACTCAGGCTGTACGGATCTGGGATGCTGCGCCGAAGGAAGCGGCGACCGCGCCGCCGGTTAAGTATTCCGTGCTGATTCCCTGCACGCGCTACGCGCGGCGGCTGCAGGCCGTCCTACTGGCCCTTGCGCAGCAGGATTTCGACCTGTCCCAGATCGAGATCATCGTCGCCTATGTGCCGGGGTCCGACGCGACCGACGACGTCATTGAGAGCATGCAACTCGCCTACCCCGCGTTGCGCATCCTGCGCGCGCCCTTCTCCAACCGGGACATGCGGGCGAAGGGGCGCATGATCAACGAGTCGGTGAAATTGGCGGCGGGGGAGTGGATCGTACTGATGGACGCGGACATCGTGCTGTTGCCGGAAACCTTTTCCCGTATCGATTCGGCCTCTCACGGTGCGCATTTCATCGCGCCGGATGGGCGGAAAATGCTGGACCGCGAAGCGACCGGGAAGCTGCTGCTCGGCCTGCTCTCGCCGATACATGATCGGGACGTCCTGCTGGACGGGCCGGGCGAGTACCGGCGGCGGGAGGCGGGCGACGTGCCCATCGGATTCCTGCAGTGCGTGGCCAAGCGCTGTTTCGAGCGCGTGCAATACGAAGAACTGGGACATTTCGAAGGTGCGGACTGGCGATTCGCCCATGCAATTCGCGACACCTATGGGCCAGAGACTTGGCTGGAGGGCCTGCCGGTGCTGCATCTCGACCACGGCGGGAGCCGCTGGTACGGCACGCAGAAGCACTTCTAGACTTTGGGAGCCCGGGCTCCGGGCGCGCGTTCCGCCTTGGCCAGGCGGCTGCCCTGTTTCCAGCCATAGAGATAGGCCATACGCTCAATGGTCCAGAGGGTCATCATCTCGATGGTGCGGTAGAGTGTGTGGCCGGATTGCCGGCTCTCCCGCCAGTGCCAGGCAAAGCGCCAGCGATAGGAGCGGACACCCGTCACATTCGGGCGGATGTACTCGCCGTTCCAATAATTCTCAATGCCGCCGTCGCCGAGTTCCGGGAAGCGCTCTTCTTTTGCCAGCATCCGGTGGGCGACAAGCCCGCAGCCGAAACCGTAGTTGCGCCAGGTGCGAATAAACTTGCGCATGTTCTCCCGGAAATCGTGCTGAATAACCGCCTCCGGTTCGTAGGCGAAGCGCCACCCCTGCTTCCAGAGCGCAATGCTCGCCGCCACATCCTCGCCTCCGGGCGTGGGAATGTCCTCAGGAAACGCACCCACCGCCAACAGCGGCTCGCGCAGGTAGCAGCAGTTGCAGGTAATCAGGTAGTTCTGGGTCTTGGGAGGTTCAAGCGTGGCGTGGTAGACGAGATAGCGCGCGGGCGCGGATCCGTCCGAGAGCGCGATAACTCGCCCGCCCGTGCCGACAATCCGTTTCTCTTCGTCAATTTGGCGCACGAGGTTGGCGAGCCAGTCCGGCTCCACGATACAGTCGGAGTCCGTGTAGGCGATGATACGGCCGCGCGCGGCCCGTGCCGCCATGCTGCGCGCGGCACCCGGCCCGCTGTTCTTCTCCATGCGCAGGTAGCGCGCATCATAGTTCCGTGGACGTGCGAGCCACTCCTGAACCACCGCTTCGGTGTCGTCCGTGGAGCAGTCGTCCACGACAATCACTTCATAGGGTTCCGGGCACTTGAGCCGGTCGAAGGACTCGAGCAGCCGCAGGAGCAAGGCGCTCTGGTTGTAGGCGGGCACGGCAACGGTATAGGCAGGCGGCGAACTCATGCCGATCGGGATTCCTTCTGGTGCAACGCCATTCCCTGTCGCCATCCATAGTAGTAGGCCCAGCGCTCCATGGCGCGTAGGAGAAGCCAGAGCATGGATTCGAAGAAGGGAACGTTGATGGTCTGATTGTGCTGGTGTTGTTTGACGAGATCCTTGATGGTGGAGCGGATCCCGGTTATGGTCGGGCGAATGGGTGTGACGATCCAGAAGTTGTCCACATCGAAGTCCAGCCACTCCGGGTTGAGTTCCTTCGGCGTCAGCATCCGGTGGGCGACGAGGCCGCAGCCGAACCCATAGTTGCGCCAGGTCTTCACGAAGCCCCGAAGCGTATCCCGGAAATCGTGGTGAATCACCGCGTCGCCCGCATACTCGAAGCGCCAGCCCTGCTTGAAGAGACGGATGCTCGCGGCCACGTCTTCGCCGCCGGGCGAGGGGAGGTCCTCGGCGAAACCACCGACCGCAAGCAGCGGCTCGCGCAGGTAGCAGCAGTTGCAGCTGACGAGAAAGGGGGTGGGGTATTGGGTTGATCGTGGCGGCTCGAGTGAACAGTAGGTCGCATTGTAGCGCGCGACCAGGGTGTCGCGGTTGAGCGGTTTCACGGCGCCGCCAACGCCGACCCATCCGGCATCGGGATCGATGGGGCGGATCAGCTTGGCGAGCCAGTCCGGTTCCGCGACACAGTCCGTATCGGTGAAGGCAACGATTCGTCCACGTGCGCGGCGCAGCCCGGCGTTGCGTGCTTTTCCTGGGCCGCTATTCTTGTGGAGGCAATGGTATTCCGCCGGGAAGGGAAGGCCCTTGGCGATCCAGCCCTGGACCGTGGCGGCTGTGTCGTCCGGCGAGCAATCATCGATCACGATGACCTCGAAGGGCGGCGCGTCTCGTTGTACTTCGAGAGACTCCAGCAGGCGAAGCAGCAAGGACGCCTGATTGTAGGCGGGGATCACGACCGAAACCACGACGGCATCCGTCATGCTTCGGCCTTTTCCGCCCGAATACGGCCGGAATAGAGCAGGTGCCTGCCTGCGGCGAAACGGAACGCGCCTCGCTGATCCGGTGAGGCGATGGCCTGCAGCACGCGGCTTTGCTGATCCGGCGGCGTCAGCACAGGGCTCATGCGCATCGGGCACGGTTCGGTATCCGCTTCAAGTACGATACACGGCAATGACGCCCCCTCGGCCTGAATGCGTGCGCCGGGGTGGTAGTCGCGGTTCAGGTGCCGCCAGGTGGTCTGGTCGGGATCGAAGGGGGGGAAGCTGCCCTGTTCATGATCCGTGGCCCATTGCGTGTAGGTCGCCCGCAGCGCGAGCGTAAGGTTGTACTCTTCGACGTC
>JAUIKJ010000294.1 GCA_030430835.1 Candidatus Hydrogenedentota bacterium | reverse complement strand
GGGTTACCTCGTGTTCTTCGAACGCAGCGGCGAGGGGGCCCTGCTCCCGCCGTCGCGCATCTTCCTCGACGATGCGGGCGACGCCCTGCGGCTTAATCCGAAGCAGGCCGGGGGCAGCGGCCGCCGCAAGATTTGCCTGACCGACTGGGACGGCGACGGCGATCTCGACCTGCTGGCAAACAGCGTAAATATTGACTTTTTCCAGAATGTTGCGGAGAAACCCGGCGAATTCCGATTCAAGCACCGCGGCAAGATGGGGGACCGGATTCTCGCGGGCCACACCACCAGCCCCACCATCGTGGACTGGGATGGCAACGAGGTGCCGGACCTGCTCGCGGGTGCGGAGGACGGGTTCTTCTACTACCTGCCCAACCCCCGGAGCATGCGCTGATGGCGGCCCGCGCAGGAATTCTGCATCGGCGATCCCTTTTCGCGTATACTGATCCGTATCTATGATTTTCGACGACTTTGAAATCGACCCCCGTTGTCTCAGTGTTCTGCACGCCAAGAACATTACCACCCCCACGCCGGTGCAGGAGGCGGCGATTCCCGTCGCTCTCACTGGTCGCGACCTCGTCGCGACCGCGCAGACCGGTACCGGGAAGACCCTGGCTTTTGCGCTGCCTTCCCTGACCCGGCTGGCGCAGGAGCGCCAGATCCGGAACCGGATGCTGATCCTCGTGCCCACACGCGAGCTTTGTGTCCAGGTCGCGGAGGTGGTCGATGAGCTGTGCAAGGCGCTCAAACTGCGTTCGCTGGTGATCTACGGCGGCGTCGGCATGAACCGCCAGATCGACGAACTGAAGCGGGGTTGCGACGTGCTCGTCGCCACCCCGGGCCGCCTGCTCGACCACATGAGTTCGGGCCGGATTAACTTCAAGGACCTCGAGGTGCTCGTCTTCGACGAAGCCGACCGCATGCTCGACATGGGATTCCTTCCCGACATCAAGCGCATCCTCGCAAAGCTGCCGCGTGATCGGCAGACGATGATGTTCTCCGCCACCTTCGCGCCGGAACTGCAGACCCTGACCTTCAACATGATGCGGGATCCCGAGCGGATCACCATCGGGCCGGTTTCGAAGCCGGTGGATCAGGTGCGGCAATTGTTGATTCCGGTGCGCCAGGAAGAGAAATCGCGGATGCTGCTGGAGATTCTCAAGGAAGAAGAGAACCTCGATTCCGCCATCATTTTCCTGCGCACCAAGATGCGTACCGACCGCGTGGGCAAGATGCTGAAGAAGGCGGGATACAAGGCGGGGATTATCCACGGCGACCTCTCACAGGCGCTGCGCCAGCGCGCGTTGGAAGGGTTCCGTTCGGGACGCTACAACATCCTCGTGGCGACGGACGTTGCCGCGCGCGGTCTGGATATCGACGACATTACGCACGTGATCAACTACGACGTGCCGGAGAATCCGGACGACTATGTTCACCGCATCGGCCGTACCGCCCGCGCGCAGCGCGAGGGCGACGCGATCACCTTCATCTGCCCGACGGACATGTCCGCCCTGGGCAATATAGAGAAGGCGGTTGGCCGCAACCTGCCGCGTAAGGAATACGACGGCGCGCCCACGGTGCTTTCTATCTGGAAGCCAGCCAGCGCCCGGTCCGGCACCCGCAAGGCGGCGCGCCGCACCCGCGGGATGCTTCGTCGCCGGTAGCGCATCCAACATTCGTACAGACAAAAAGAAACGGGCCGTTCGCACGCGAACGGCCCGAACGGATCTCTGGGGGAGATTACTTCAGGAAGAGGATCTTTCGGAAGAAGACCGAATACGGCGTCTCTTCATCGCCCACATCCTTCGGGAGCGGCACGCTGATGAAGAGATCTGCGATTTCGCCGTTCCAGCCCTTCACCTTGTCAACGCGCCCCTCGAAGACATTGGGATTCTTTGGATTGACGGGGTAGAGCGGCACCTTGCGATCCTCGCTGAAGGGCCACTCCTCGCCCTGAATGTCGTCCGGCGCGGCCCAATAAAGCACTGGCCGCTTCGAGACGTCAAGGCGCGTCGGCTGCTCGCCGTCGGCTTCGCTGGTCATGACCTGGAATTCTACGCGCACCGCCTTGACGTCGCTCGCGGGGAAGTTGGCTCCGGACCAGCGCGGTCCGGGGCCGGTCTTGCGGCGGGCGTAGAAGGCGCCCTTGGGCGTCTGCTTCACGCCCGGACTGGGGAAGGTCCAGCCCCACATCGGCTTTTCCAGATCCGCGAAATCCCACTCCGTGGCGACCTTCAGCGGTGCCGGCTTCTTTGGCGCGGGCTTCTTTGCGGGCGCCTTGGGTTTGGCGGGCGTATTGGCCGCCGGCTTCTGGGCCTGCGCCGCGGGCTTTTCCGCGGGCGCCTGGGGGGGAACGGCCGCCGTCTTGCTGCCGGAGCAGGCCGTAAGCACGGCGGCGCCGATCACGAGGGTGAGCGTTCGAGCAATCCAATTCTTCATAAGATGTACCGGTCCTCAGTTGAACTTGGTGTTGGGGCCTGCAGGAGAATACTGACGTGAAAAACGTGCGAAAGGCCCGTACGTTGACATCGTGCGAATTATAGCAAGGCCGATTCCGGTGCTTCTACCTGCGCCGGACCAGCCCGATTCCAGGATTGAACAGTTGATTCATGTTTCCCGGGAGGTTAAGATCACCTCCCTTCAATTGCGCGCTGAAGCGCTTCGCGTATTGTTTCCCGTTTGATTCAGGAAGGATTTCCATGCAGACCGCTGACCGCTTGAAGAAGATTCCGCCGTACCTCTTCATGGAGTTGCGCAACAAGATTAACAAGGCGCGCGCCGAGGGCAAGGATGTAATCAGCCTGGCGATTGGCGATCCCGTGGACCCGACGCCGCAGCCGGTGATCGACGCGCTGGCCAAGGCCGCGCAGGATCCGGAGAACCACCGCTACCCGACCGATGAAGAGTGGGGCATGAAGTCCTTTCGCGACGCGGTTGCGCGCTGGTATGCCCGCCGCTACAACGTGGAACTGAATCCCTCCGGCGAGATCGTGGGGCTGATCGGGTCCAAGGAAGGCTGTCATCACTTCGCGATGGGCGTGATCAATCCAGGCGATACCGTACTGGTCACGGACCCCGGTTACCCGGGCTACAAGCCGAGCATCTGGTTTGTGGACGCCACGCCGCACCCGGTGCCCATGCGTGCCGAGAACGATTTTCTGGTCGATTTCTCCGATATTCCGAGCGATGTGGCGAAGAAGGCCAGCGCCTTCTACCTGAACTATCCCAATAACCCCACGGGCGCGGTGGCGACCCGGGCTTTCCTGAATGATCTGGTGGCCTTTGCCCGCGACAACGACATCGCCGTGTGCTACGACAACCCGTACAGCGAGGTGGTTTTCGGTGTCGAGCGGCTCAGCTTCCTGAGTGTCGAAGGTGCCAAGGACGTGGGCGTGGAGTTGAACTCCCTGTCCAAGCCCTACAACATGACCGGCTGGCGTATTGGCATGGCCTGCGGCAACCCGGAGATCGTCAAGGCGATCGCCACCTCCAAGGCCAATACCGATTCGGGCGTTTTTAATGCCGTGCAATATGCCGGTATTGCCGCGCTGGACGAATGCGACGCGGACATCGAGCAGATGCTCGAACGCTACGCCTCGCGCCGCGAGAAGGTGCTGGCGACGTTGCGCGAGCTCGGCTGGACCTACGATCCGCCGAAGGGCGCCTTCTACCTGTGGGTCCCCGTCCCCGAAGGATACACCTCTGCGTCCTTTTGCGACTTCATGCTGGAAAAGTGCGCCGTGGTGCTCGCGCCGGGCGCGGCCTACGGGCAGTACGGCGAAGGCTTTGTCCGATTCTCGCTCACGGTGGAAGAAAGCCGCCTCGACGAAGCCCTGCAACGCATGCGCGATCAGCTGCCGAAGTTGAGCTTTGCGTAGTCCCTCACCATGGATCCCCCAACGCGTATGAGTGCATTCGGCATTCCGATCGACGAATCCCAGATTCGTATCCTCAAGGCGGGCGCGAGCAAGCATGACGCGCTCGATACCCTGATTGAGGCCGTTGCGCAGAACCCGGTCGTCACTGACCGGGACGCGTTCCGGCAGGCAGTTTACGATCGGGAAGCGGTGATGAGCACGGGGATCGGAGGGGGTGTAGCCATTCCGCACGTGCGGATTCCCTCGATCCTCGAACCGACCCTGGGGGTGGCGATTGCCCCGAAGGGTCTCGAATTCGGGACGCTGGACAACAAGCCGGTCCACA
>JAUIKJ010000293.1 GCA_030430835.1 Candidatus Hydrogenedentota bacterium | reverse complement strand
CCTTTCGATCCGGAACTGAAGACGACGAAGGCCGGGAGATCCTGGTTTTCCGTGCCGAGGCCGTAGGTCACCCAGGAGCCCATGCTCGGCCGACCGAACTGCTGTGAGCCTGTGTTCATCAGGATCTGCGCGGGTGCGTGGTTAAAGGCGTCGGTGGTCATGCTGTTGACAATGGTGACGTCGTCCACGATCTCCTGGAAGTGCGGAAGCAACTCGGAGACCCATGCGCCGCTCTGGCCGTATTGCTGGAAATTGAAGACCGGACCCAGCAGCTTCGAATTCGGATCGATGAAGGCCGCGCGATAGTTCTTCAGTAGTTCCTCGGGCGGCAGCGATCCATTAAACTTCGCCAGCTCCGGCTTGTAGTCCAGCATCTCAAGGTGGCTCGGTGCGCCGGCCATGAAGAGGTAGATCACACGCTTCGCCTTCGGCGCGAAGTGCGGCTGCTTCGGCGCGAGAGGATTCGCCGCGCACGCGGCCGGCTGCACGAGCTGGCTCAGCGCCGCCGCCCCCAGGCCCACCCCGCACTGCTGGAGGAACCAGCGCCGTGCAATGAGCGATTCGTGTTGTGGTGGCATGCGTCCGTCCCCCTTATTGGCGGGTGATCGTTTCGTCGAGATTGAGCAGTACGCGCGCGGTAAGGGTCCATGCGGCGAGCTCCGCGTCGCCTTCTTCCGATTCCAGTATCTCCGTGGGCTTCAACTCACCCGCGGCGATGCGTTCGCGCTGGCGCGCTAGGAAGTCTTCGAGCGTCGCCACTTCCTCCGCCGCGGGCATCCGCGCGGTGCAGCGGCGGAAGGCGCGCACGATCCGCGCCGCGTCGCCAGCGTCGTTGTCGACGAGCAGCTCCCGCGCGAGCGATTTCGCGCAGTCGACGAAGACCGGCTCGTTCAGGAGGGTTAGCGCCTGCAGCGGCGTGTTCGACTGGGAGCGCCGCACGCAGGGTGCGTCGCCCGGCGGTGTATCGAAGACCTGGAGCGCCGGATAGGGCACGCTGCGGAAGCGGAAGGTGTAGAGCGCGCGGCGGTAGCGGTCCTCGCCCTGCTCCGTGTTCCAGACCTTGGGCCCGTAGCTCGCCGGCCGCTGGAAGAGGAACTCCGGCGCGGGCGGGTAGACGCTCGGGCCGCCGACCTTGGGGTTGAGCAGGCCGCTGGCCGCGAGCGCGATGTCGCGCACGATTTCGCCCTCCACCCGGTAGCGTGCGCCGCGCGCGAGGAGCCGGTTCTTCGGATCGCGTTCGAGCAGCTCTGGCGTTACGCGCGCGCTCTGGCGATAGGTGGCGGACTGCACGATGAGCCGGTGCATGTGCTTGATGTCCCAGCCGGAATCCATGAACTCGACCGCAAGCCAGTCGAGCAACTCCGGGTGGCTCGGGGCCTCGCCCTGGGCCCCAAGGTCTGAAGCCGTTTCGACGAGGCCGATACCGAAGTAGCCCTGCCAGATCCGGTTCACGTAGGCGCGCGCGGTGGTGGGGGCATTGCGGTCTGTCAGCCACTGCGCGAGGCCCAATCGGTTCGGCGGCGCCTGCTGGTCGAGCGCATGAAGAAATTCGGGCACGCCGGGATCGACCGCTTCCGCCGGCTGTAGAAAATCGCCCCGCTCCAGCCGGTGCGTCACGCGGGACCCCGGCATTTCCTGGTAGACCAACTGGGTGGCACCCCAGGGGTAGTCCTTCCAGGCCAGTTCGGCGCGGATATTGAAGGCCGCAAAGGTGGGCGTTTCGCGCCGCCAGTGGCGGAATACCGCGTCGCGCTCTTCGTCGCTGCGGGTTTCCCGTGGCTTGTGAAGGATGGCCTGGATGCTGCCAGGGAGTGCCGTATCCGGCAGCGTGGCGGCATCCGTCACGGCGATACGAAACCGACCGAGGTTGTTGGTCTGGTTGTCGTCACTGTTGTTGCCGCCGTGGTTCTGCGTCAGGCGGAAGCCGATGCGCGTACCGGCCTCAATCTTCAACGGTTCCGCCAGCTTGAAGATGGCGTGGCGTGGCACATTGGTTCGGCCCGCACCGTAGTCGATCGTCCACGCGGTGTCGCCATTGCCGTCGATCGCCATCTCAATCGGGCCAGTGTGCCGGATCTTCTTCGGGTCGTTGTCGGGGAATTCCTTCCCGAGGACCCGCTTAGGCGGGTTCACGTCGGCGATCGCCGATGCGATATCGATGCGTTCCCATTGGTCAAAGGATTCGAACAC
This sequence comes from Candidatus Hydrogenedentota bacterium, assembly GCA_030430835.1. Lineage (GTDB taxonomy): Bacteria > Hydrogenedentota > Hydrogenedentia > Hydrogenedentales > JAEUWI01 > JAUIKJ01. The sequence continues at coordinate 2,021 of JAUIKJ010000293.1, read as the reverse complement.
GCCGTCTTCCGGCGCCACGCGGAACTCGAATTCACTCAGCGCGCCCGCGCCATAGATGGATCGTCCGGGCCCGTTGCGGGGGAGATTCGGGTCATTCAGGAGATCGAGCCGGATTGCGGTGATCGTCGTTGCGGGAGCTTCTCCGGCCATCTTTGGGCCGAAGCGGGTCGGGGCGTAGCCTGCGCTGAGATAGGAGCCGTCTTCCTGCGGCAGGAACTTCTGGCCGCCAGACGTCGAGTCGTCGAACTCGAGACACACCGTCTGCCATTCCGGCTGCGGCTGCGCGCGCATGGCGGCTTCCCACTGCGCGAGTTCTTCTTTCCACGCAGGGTGCGCGGCTCTGGTCTCGGCGTCCAGCGTGTTCAGCTTCGCGAGCACCTCGTCACGCTTTGATTGCTCTTCCCGCGTGTACACCGTCATGCATGACTCGTGCGCTGTGTTGATGTACGCGAGCATCCGGTAGTAGTCCGTGTGCGTCAGTGGATCGTACTTGTGCGTGTGGCACTGCGCGCACTGGACGGTCAGGCCAAGCACCGCACGGCCGATCACGTCCATCCGGTTGAAGAGCGCCTCCATTCTGAATTGCTCGGGGTCGATGCCGCCCTCTTCGTTCACCATACTGTTGCGCAGGAATCCCGTCGCCACGATCTGGTCCTGCGTGGCATCGGGCAAGAGGTCGCCCGCGATCTGCTCGCGGACAAACCGGTCATAGGGCATGTTCGCGTTCAGCGCGTTGATCACATAGTCGCGCCACGCCCAGACCTGTCGCGGCTTGTCTTTCTCGAAGCCGTCGGAATCGGCGAACTGCGCCGCGTCGAGCCAGCGACGCGCCCAGCGTTCGCCGAAGTGGGGTGAATCCAGCAGCCGATCGACTGCGTTCGCATAGGCCCGCGCCGGGTCGTCCGCGAGATAGGCGTCAATCTCTTCGATGCTGGGCGGCAGCCCCGTGATGTCCAGATGCAGCCGGCGCAGCAGGGTGGTGGCGTCCGCTTCGGGGGCGGGGAGGAGCGCCTCGGCGTTGAGGCGTTCCAGTACGAAGGCGTCGATGGGATTGCGTTCCCAATCCGCGTTCGGGTTGCCGGGCACCGTGGGACGCACCGGCGGCGCGAAGGCCCAGTGCTTCGGCCAGTCGGCCCCTTCGGCGATCCAGCGTTCCAGCAACGCGATCTGTTCCGGCGACAGCGTCCGCCTGGACGCCGGTGGCGGCATCAGGTCGTCCGGGTCCGCCGTGGTAATTCGCTTGACGAGCTCGCTGGCCGCGGCGTCGCCTGGGATAATGGCGGCGTATCCGCCGAGGTCGGCGGTGGCGTGTTCCCGCCCATCGAGCCGGAGCTTCGCCTTGCGCGCGGCAGCGTCCGGGCCGTGGCACTGGAAGCAGTTCTCGCTGAGGATGGGGCGGACATCCCGCTCAAAGTCGAGGGGATCCGCCGACACCGGCAGCGCGGCGCAAACAACGATCACTATGCAGGCGAGGCGCATGTGCCTTCCCCCTGTTTCCAGTGGGTTTCCCATAGATTCTGCATTGTCGCAAGGATGCGTGTGCAGCGCAAATCGCTCGCGCGGCGTTGCCCCTCATTGACCGCGCGGTCCCCAATTCGTCAAAGTTCCCGGAACCTGTCGCGAAAGGCGACGGATGTGAGGGAGATACACATGGATGACAAGCAGGCCCGCCGCGACGGGTTGGACACGATGGACTATGCCCTGATTGCCGTGGTCTTCGGACTGATGGGCGCCTTCTTCTGGGCGATTCGCGGTACGGGCGGCTATGGTGGTGAGAGCGGCGGCACGCTGGCTGGCCTCGGCTGGGCATTGCTCTGGATTGGTTTCTCGCAGTTCGGCGGGGCGACGCGCTACCGCCCTTACGGCCACGGCTTCGTCGTACTGGCGATTCTCTACGGCATTGCTTTTGGCGGCTTCACCGGCTATGGCGTGTACATCGGCTGGGTACAGGGCAACTTCTACCTCGATTATCCCGATGGCGTTCGTGATGTGGGTGCCTGGACGGGCTACGCCATGCTCTT
>JAUIKJ010000292.1 GCA_030430835.1 Candidatus Hydrogenedentota bacterium | reverse complement strand
AAGCGAAGGTGCGGCTGACGCGCGGCCGCGAAATGTCGCAGACCGACACGGCGGTCACCAAGACCTTCAACGACATGACAATCATTCAGCTCTCCGCCGAGGACATCAACTCGGAAATCGAGCTGCTGCACAGCGACGACCTGCTTCGACTGGTTGTGACCGAGCCGATCACGAACCAGGCCACCGGCGCCGAAATGGAAGCGCTGGTGGATGATGGTTCCTTCCCTTATGGTTCCGGTCCGCTCGTGCTTCCCTTCAAGATGGTGCGTGGCACAGTCAACACCTTGCTCTACATCCTGCAGCTGAAGGAACGTCCGGACGACATACAGGCCGCAATGGACGAACTCGGTGACCGCCTGATCACGGAGCCGGTCCGCGACTCCTACGTTATCGAAGTGCGTCTGCGCCTTGGGGATCCCGAGAAAGCGCGCGACGTCCTTGCGAAGGTGCTCGATGTTTATCAGCGCCTGCACATTGATGTCTTCGCCAACGAAAAGAGCGCGCCCTTCTTCGAAGAGCAGAAGGCGCGCATCACCCGGGAACTCGCGCAGGCCCAGAACGACCTGAAAGATTTCCGGGCCGAGCACACGGTTTCGATGGTTGAGATCGAAGAGCAGTTGTTGCTCGAACAATATGCCGACGCCAAGAAGGTGCTGGCGCAGTTGGCTGAAACCGAGACGGCCGTGGCCGGCGAAGATCTCGACGCGGCCATCATCTCCTCGCTCTCGAGCCAGACCGACTCGACCGTGGTTCGCGAGATGCAGCTGCGTATGCTGGAACTCTTGCTGGAGCAGAACCGCGTTGCGCAGTCCCTTGGCCCGAAGCACCCGACCGTGATCAGCATCAGCGAGCAGATCCTCAACACGCAGGCCAGCCTGCTCGAAGCGATTGCGAACACCCGGCACATCACTGAGAAGAAGCTCGCCGCGAGCAAGGAGCGCCTCGATCAGCTCAACGAGATCAAGGCGGGCCTGGAAGAGAAGTTCAAGGACGTCCAGATTCTCTCCGGCAACTATGAATTCTACGCCAACAAACTTGAGGAGGCCCGCATCGCGGACGAGCTCGCACAGGCCAACATCTCCAGCGTGAAGATGCTGGCGAGCCCCTCGCTGCCCGTCAACCCAACCGCACCGAAGAAGCTGCTCAACCTGGTGCTCGCACTGGCGGGCGGTCTCTTCGCCGCGCTCGCATTGGCCTTCGGCCTGGACTATCTGGACCATGGCCTGAAGACGCCGGAAGACGTGGAGCACTATGCCGGCACCACGACCCTCGCATCCTTCTTCAACAAGCCGGGTCAGCAGCTTGACGGTCGCGAGGTCGAGCGCCTGGCCACGATGCTGGATACCATCGACCGCGGCGAAGAAAGCAAGATCTACGAAGTCACCAGTTCTGTAGGTGGCGAAGATGCCGGCCATGTGGCGGAGGCGCTCGCCGGGGCCTTCAGTCAGGACGGTACCTCCGGTGCTCTGCTCGTTGACCTGACGGGCGAGATTGCCCGGGTGCGCTCGGCCGAAGGCTTCTCGGATGTGCTTCTCGGCGATGCAAACCTGGACAGCGTCTTCCCCGCGGGCGAAGCGCTGGCCGTCGTTGGTCGCGGCGCGCACGCACAATATCCGTCCCATCTGTGGAACAGCACCCGCATGCAGGAAGTCATGGCCGAGTTGCTGCGCCGCTACAAGTATATCGTGTTCAACGTCAGCCCGGTGCTTCAGTCGCATGATGCGCCGCGCCTGGCCCGCCATGCGGACGGCGTGGTGCTCGTCGTTAAGTCCGATTCGACCCGCCGCGAGGTGGTTACCCGCGCGCTGTCGATGTTCGGCGAGGCCCGCGGCAAGATCATCGGCGCGGTGTTGACCCGGCGCACGCAGGCGATTCCGTCGTCGGTCTACAAGCGGATCTAATCGACATGTGAAGTCAGGCCGCGAGCAGCGGATGCTCGCGGCCTTTTTTGTAGATGCGCCCCGCGGCGCGGCGTGCTGCCCGGTCGTAGCGTGTTATTATACGCGGACAACGGCTTGGAGGAATTCTTATCATGTACCGGTTTTCCATCGTACTCGCGGGAGCCCTCGCCGCATCATTGGCGATGCCCGCGCAGGCGCAGCTATTCGTCCGTACGGACGGCCCCAACAGCGGCGGGACTTCCTGGGCGACCGCCTTCAACACGATCCAGGCCGCGGTTGATGCCGCCGCGGGATCGGGCGGCGGCGAAGTCTGGGTAGCTGCGGGTACCTATCCGGAAGTGACCACCAACGGCGGGAACTCCCTGGCCATGGCCGAAGGGGTGGACCTCTACGGTGGATTTAACGGCACCGAGACGAACGTGGGGCAGCGTATTCCCACCCTGAACCCGACCATCATCGCCGGTACGGCAGCCACACAGGGCAATCTCATCACCGCATCCGTGGTGCTCGGGGCGGACGACGCCCGCCTTGATGGATTCACGATCTCCGGTGGCCGCAGCACCGAGGGTGCCGGCATGGTTAACGACAGTGTGTCGCCAATCATCGCGAACTGCATCTTCGAGAACAACCGCGCCCTGCGCGTGAACATCGGCGGTACGGAGACCGGCGGCAGTGGCGGCGGCATGCTGAATCGACTTGATGCCGCGCCCCAGATTATCGACACGATCTTTCGCCAGAACCGCGCCGACCTCGGTGGCGGGGGCCTGGAGAATTTTCTCCGTGCGGATGCCATCGTGCGCAGCTGCCAGTTTATCGGCAACCAGGCGCGTGTGGGTGCTGGCGTGTTGAACGACCAGTCGAGCGGCACCTTTGACAGCTGCGTGTTTCTGGACAACATCGCCACGCCGCAACGCGCTTCCGACGCTGGCGAGACGCCGGTTGGCGGTGGTCTGTATAACCTGGGCATTCTCCCTAGCCAATCCGCAGGGGGCGAAGTTGCCGATCCTCAGTTCTCCAACTGTCTCTTTGCGGGCAACGTGGCCGACAACGGTGTTGCGGGCGCGATCTACAACACCGAGTCCCTCGGCGCATTCATCAACTGCACCATCACCGGCAACAGCGCCGGCATCACCGGCGGCGGCATCTACAACTTTGATGGCGCGCAAATTTCCTTGGTGAATAGCATTGTCTGGGACAATGCCGGTGGCAATATCGAAGATAGCGAAGGCTTTCTCTTTGATGGTCCGCCGCCTGCGCCACTGCCCCCTGTCTCACGGACGGCCGCCAGCTATTCCGACGTGCAGGGCGGCTGGCCGGGTATCCAGATGCTGAACGCCGATCCCCTCTTCGTGAATCCGGCCGCAGGAGACTACCATCTCAGCGCCGGATCGCCCTGCATCGACAGCGGCAGTGACGTGAGCGGTCCCGAGTTCGGCGACCTGGATCTTGATTTCGAGAACGATTTCCGGGGCTTCGACGGTTTCGCCGGGAGCGCGGGCGATGGTTCCGACTTTGACATCGGCTACGACGAGTTCGTGGGTGCTGGCGCCGAAGGTGAAGGTGAAGGAGAAGGAGAAAGCGAAGGAGAAGGCGAAGGAGAAGGAGAAAGCGAAGGCGAAGGCGAAGGCGAAGGCGAAGGCGAAGGCGAAGATCCCGTGGTGCCCCTGCCTGCCAATGTGATCGCGGTCGATCTGAGCAACAACTCTGGCGTGGAAGATGGCCGATCCTGGGCCACGGCCTTTACGACAATCCAGGCCGGCATTGATGCCGCTTCGGGAGCGGGCGTCGAAGTCTGGGTTGCGCGCGGTACCTACAACGAACTGCGGGCGAACGGCGGGGCGGTGGTCCTGCGCACGGGCCACGCAATCTATGGCGGCTTCGCAGGCAACGAGACCGCTCGTGGCCAGCGCGATGTGGATGCGAACGAGACCACCATTCAGGGCTTCAACGCAAACAATGGTGCACCGGCACAGCACGTCGTGATCGGCGCAAGCGGTGCGCGCATTGACGGGTTCACCGTTCGCGGCGGCCGCGGCCCGAGCGGCGCGGGCATGCTCAACGACGGTGTCTCGCCGGTGGTGGCAAACTGCACCTTCCGCAACAACATCGCAGACGCGGTCGGCGGCGGCATGCACAACACCAACGGCGCCGCGGTGCTGGTTTCCAACTGCACCTTCCAGCAGAACGAGTCCAATCTCTTCGGGGGAGGCATCGCGACCCAGGCCGCGCAAACCATTATCTCGAACGGCGTGTTCGAGGCGAACGGTGCCGGCGTTCACGGCGGCGCTCTCTTCAGCGAAAATGGCGCGGATGTTGTTGTCACCAACACGCGCTTCCGCAACAAT
>JAUIKJ010000291.1 GCA_030430835.1 Candidatus Hydrogenedentota bacterium | reverse complement strand
AGCTTCTGCTCCGCCGCCGTCAAGGTATACCGCCAGATCTTGGGTGCCATGCGCCAACTCCCTGGTTGAATCGGGACGTGAGGTTCCCGATAATTCCGTCTCAAGGCAGGAACGAATGTGGTTCCGCAGCCACATCGCGTATTGAACACAATTGTAACAGAAAACGAGAAATTCGTCAATCTGTTGGTACGGTGTCTGCGATTGTGAACACAACGAAAATGCCCAGAACCGCGTTGACAGCGCACCGAAATGGAGCATCCAAGATGCGCTTACCTTCGCCTCAGCGCGCGTTATCACTGCTTTTGTATTTGTTTGTATCGGTTCTGGTTTCCCTGCCTGCTGCGGCACAGTTTCGCCCTTCCAAAGAATGGCGGACAATCAACACCGATCAGTATGAAATCAGTGTACAGAAAAACGGACGTACTGATCTGAAGTTCGTCTCGGGCGTTCCCATCTTCGAGAATGCCTTTCCGGCTGTGCGCTATGCCGACGATTCCGAGATTGCGCCGTTGCCGATCCGGGCGCAGGCTTCCGCCCGGCAGGAGGTCCATGACAAGCTGGGCAGCGGCAACGGTCTTGCCCTGCGCTATGAGGCCTGCGAGTGGCAGTTGCGCGCCTACCCGACGAAGCCTTACCTGGCGGTGCAGGTCATCTACCACAACACCCGCAAGAAGCCGGTACGGATCGCGGAACTGCTGCCGTGGTGCGTGGGCGCGCCGAACCGGGGCGCGGTACAGTTGGGGGCGGATGCGGCCGCGACACGCATTCTCCAGGCTGGCGATCCGGCGGCGATTGTCGAACAATCGTCATGGGGGCGATCCCATCTTGCGGCCTACAATCCCGTCTCGGGCCGGAATCTGATTGCGGGATTCCTGTCGAGCGAACGCGCGTGGACGGCCGTGGGGATGTCGCGTTCTGCGGATGCGGCGGCGGATGTCTTTGACCAGTTTCGTTCCGTGTGCCGCTACGATCCGCCGGTGGAACTGCAACCGGGCGCGTCACTCGCCTCGGAAGTCTTCTATATCGCCGTGACCGAAGCGGATCCGCTGTTTGGGCTGCGCCGTTATGGCAAGGCCGTGGCGGTGTGGAACGGCGTGCGCGATGCGCGGCCTTTTACGCCGCACGGGATGCGGGTTCCCGGGACCGATGCCGCGACCGTGCGTACGGCGATGGCCACGCTGTCGAAGCAGGGGAAGCCGCTGGGTATGCGGCACCTGAGCATCGGACCGGAGTGGCAGTCGGCGTCCGGCGAGTTTGATCCATTGCGTTTCCCCGACGGCATGCAGGCACTCGCGACGGAGGCGCATACCCTGGGTTTGACGATTGGACTTGAGCTCGCACCCTTCCGGATTGACGCGCAGGATCCCCTTGCTGCGTCGCACCCGGAATGGATCGTGACGACGGAGGAGGGTGTTGCTGCGCTGGACGTTACCGCGCCGGGGGCGCTGGAGCATGTGGTGGCGCTGGCACGCCGCATCGGCGGGGCGTGGGGTTACGATGCCTTGGTGGATACGGATTCCGCGGCGTTGTTGTTGAAGGCGACCGCGCTGCATACCGAGCAGGCGACGCGTGTTGAAGCCTTCCGGCTTGCGCTGGGCGCGTTGCGTGAGGGGCTCGGCGACGGCAAGGTGTTGGTGGCGGGCGGTCCGGCCGAGATGAGCGGGGCTATCGCCGATGTGGTGCGGATGGGGGGGATGGGATCGGCGGACGCCATGCGGCAGGCGGTGAACCGTTTCTATTGGACGCCGTCGTTGTTCCTGAGTGCGCCGGTCCCTTCGGCCACGGCCAGCCCGGCGGCACGTCTCAGTGACTATTCATGCACGGCACTGCTGGGCGGGGTGATCCAGGTGCATCCGGATGATCTCGCGACGCCGGATGCCTTGAAGCATCTGCTGCCGATCGCGGAGCGGCCCGCGGTGCCGCTGGACTTCTTTGGTGCGGAGACCCGCAATGTGTATCACCTGCCTTTCGACACCAAGGCGGGGCAGTGGCATACACTGGGCTTGTTCAACGGCGGCGGGGGCGAAGAGGTATTTCGTGTGGAGGCGCATCAGTTGGGTCTGGCGGCGGAGCAGTACTTCACGGTCTTCAATATGCAGGCGCAGCACTATCATGGTCTCGCGCAGGGGCGGCTGGAAGTGCGGGTGGGCGCGGGCGATTACGGTATCTACGGGATCCGGCCCTTCCGGAACCGTCCAATGCTGGTTGCGCTGGGCAGCAACTTCGGCATGGGAGCGCTGGAACACACGCGCATCGAGTGGAATCCGGCGTCGCGAATGTTGTCGGGCGACTTCGACGCCGAAGGCGGGCGAGCTTACACCTTGCACTTCCTCGTGCCGAAGGCGTGGACGCTGTCCGCGGCGCGCTTCAATGGCGCTACGGTCGACTGGAAGACGGTGGATGACACGGTCCAAATTGCCTGGACGAGTCCGGCGGAGACGAGATCCGCCGGGTGGCGATTGCAGTTCTCCGCGGCATCCGCGCCTTGACGCGTCTAGCACTCGTGAACGTGTACCTTGACGCTTAAACGGGGTTTCGTCTTTCGAAGCGCGTGGAGCAGGATTGGCAACGGTTTGGCATGGACTAGGGAGCTAGAAAGACGCCCTCTTTCAGCGCGGTCGTTGCGTAGGGCAGGAAGTGGGTCCAGTTGAAGACGGCGGATCCCAGCAGGCCGATTTCATCGGCGATGCGAAGGTAGTCGCGCATGTCCTGGGTGGAGGTGATTGCGCCGTGGCTGGTCTTCACGCCGAGGGCGAAGGTGAGCGGAATGTCGCGACCGGTCTCGGCGATGCGGCGCGCGGCATCGCGCAGGCGCTTCTCGAAGACCTTCAGGTAGTTGTCGCCATAGTTTGCGGGAAAGCAATAGCCCGAGACATTGACAAGGTTGATGTAACCTGCCTCTACCCAATCCGGCCAGCGTTGCGCTACGGGATGGTTGACCGGCACGTGCGGTCCCCAGGTGTAGACCCCGAGCGTGGCCTTCGGCTGCGTGTGGAAGACAGCCGCGCTGATCTCGGCGGCGAGTGTCGTGAGCGCCTCTTCCTTGAAGCGCTGGTAGCGCACGGCGCGGGCATCGGGTGTTTCGTCCTGGGGCGCATTCAGTTCAAATCGGAGGGCGCTCTCGGGATCGAGTTCCACGGCTTCGTTTGGGAAGCGGAGGTAGTCGAGGAGGATACCGTCGGCCTTGGTGTGCAAGAGGACCTCGCGGATTACGTTGACAACATGCGCCCGCGCCAGCGGATGCGCGGGAGAGAGCCAGCCCATCGTTTCGCCGTCCGGGGTGCGGAGCGCCCACTCCGGATGTTCCGCGGCGGGACCACGCGCTTCGTGGTGACCGGAGGTGAGTACGCACACGGCGGGGACAACACGAAGACCACGTTCGCGCGCGGCACGCGTGATCGCGCCAAGGGTGTCGGGCCGCGCTTCGCGCGTGGAACGCAGGTACGCGCTGGGGTAGAAGCTGAAGCCGCTGGAGGTGGTGGCGTAGGGATAGATGGTATCGAAACCGCAGGCTGCGATGGTGTCCATCGCGGCGTCAATGCTGTCGATTGTGGCGTCCCCGGCCTCGAAGAAGGCGCTCTGGACGTAGATCGCGTGTTGCGCGGCGAATGCAGGCGCGGCGGCGAAAATGAAACTTGCGAGGATGGTGCGCATAGAGCTCATGCCTGCATGGTGCTTGGGCTTGGCCCCAGGAATCAAACGCCGAATATAAAGTAATAATACTGCACATTTTACTTCACGGAACGGTGTGCTAGACTGTCAAGCAGGTGCTCGTCTGTCTGAACCAGCACTGTTTTGCGGCGGGTGTCCGCCGCGCGATCTTGGGTCTGTAAGTTGTTTTGGCGTGCATGGCACGCGTCGGGAGTCCGGGATGATGCAGTATAATCTTCGGCGAGTGGGATGCCAGTTCGTCGCGTTTGCGATGGGCGTGGTCATGGCGGGCAGCGCGGTTGCCGAGGAATCGGTCGCGCGCATCTGGAACGAGGAATTGCTCTTCGCGATTCGGCGTGATGTGGCGCGGCCGGTGGTGCATGCGCGGAATCTTTGGCATACGTCGATCGCGATGTGGGACGCGTGGGCCGCGTACGATCCCATTGCGGAAGGCTATCTGGTGAAGGAGAACCTGGCCCCGCCTGCGACCCCGGAAGATCTTCAGGCCGCGCGCGAAGAAGCGATCAGCTACGCCTGTTACCGGCTGCTGTCCTACCGCTTCCAAAACTCGCCGGGCGCGGAAGAAAGCCAGGACGAGTTCGATGCGCGCATGGCGCTGCTCGGCTACG
>JAUIKJ010000290.1 GCA_030430835.1 Candidatus Hydrogenedentota bacterium | reverse complement strand
ACGACGACGACACCCGCGCACTGAACCGCCGCGTCGAGATCATCATCACACGGCGCCGTCAGGCGCACCCGGAGTAGGCCGATGCAACGCAGCAACATCCTGATCGCCCTGGGGCTCGTGGCCCTGTTCGTCACCAGCTTCCTGGGCTCCGGGCATTCCGCGCTCTACCTGAACGGGATCGGCCTGACCATCGTCGTCTCGGGCACGCTCGCGGCGACCGTGCTCAGCTACCCGATGGCCGACATCGCCGCCGCGTTGCGGGTGGCGCACAACAGCTACGCGTCAAGCCCGCCGTCGGATGCCGAGATCGTCGATGCGCTGCTCGACCTCGCGGTGCGCTCGCGCCACCGTGGCATGCTCGCGCTCGAGGATGCCGAGGAGGAGGTCACGGTGGGCTTCCTGCGCAATGCGCTCGGCATGCTGGTGGACGTTCCCGCGGAGGCCGCGGGCGCTTCGCTTTTCAAGGAGATCCTCTTTAAGGCGCATCAGCTGGATCTCAAGATCAAGTTTACGCCGATCAGTGAAGAGGACTATACGCACTGGGTGCAGCAACAGGGCAAGCAACGCCACATCATCACCGTGCTGGGACGCCGCCTCATGGCCAAGCACATTACCGGCGTCACCCAGATCCTTGCCGAGAACGGACTGAACATCGATGTGATTCATCGCCTCTCCGGCCGGCTTCCCCTGGAAGATGCGGGGGAGGTGCCCTACGCCTGCATTGAGTTGTCCGTACGCGGAACACCGAAAGACCCCAACGCCATGCGCGCGGACTTTCTCGCGCTGGCCCATGAGACGGGCATCGACATCGCCTTTCAGGCGGACGACGTCTACCGCCGCAACCGGCGGCTTGTGGCCTTCGATATGGATTCGACACTCATCCAGACGGAAGTGATCGATGAACTCGCGGACGCGGCGGGCGTGGGGGAGGCGGTGCGCGCGATCACCGATCGCGCCATGCGCGGCGAGCTCGACTTCAAGGAGAGCCTTCGCGAGCGCGTGTCTTTGCTCAAGGGGCTGGACGCCGGCGTGATGGAATCGATCGCGGCCCGCCTTCCCTTGACGGAAGGGGTTGAGCGGCTGGTGACCATGCTCCGGCAACTCGGCTTCAAGACGGCGATCATTAGCGGTGGTTTCGATTACTTCGGCCGCTACCTGCAGGAGCGGCTCGGCATCGACTACGTCTTCGCCAACCAGCTCGAGATCACGGACGGCAGACTGACCGGCGCGGTCTCTGGCGAAATTGTAGATGGTGCCCGCAAAGCGGAGCTCTTGCGCCGGATCGCTTCAGAAGAAAACATTCACCTCAAGCAGGTGATCGCCATTGGCGACGGCGCGAATGACCTGCCGATGCTGAGCGCCGCGGGCCTGGGTATCGCCTTCCGCGCGAAGCCGCTCGTGAAGCAGAGCGCGCGCCAGGCCCTGTCCACCGTGGGGCTGGACGCCATCCTCTATCTCATCGGCGTGCGCGACCGCGAAACGCTCGACACCCTAAATACCTGACACAATTGTCCTTGTGACTTCACCGGCGATCATTTGCTATAGTTTCCGCCCATTCGTAGCGGGAAGCAGGAGGACAGTGCATTGAAGACCGTATCCGTGAAGGTGCGCGAAGACCACCTTGAGAATCTCGCCCGCACGAAACCCATGACGGCGCTGGCGGAACTGGTGTGGAACGCATTGGATGCGGATGCGACCGAAGTGCGGGTCGAGTTCATTACCAACGAACTGGAAGGGCTCGACGGGATACGGATCGTGGACAACGGCCACGGCCTTGACCAGAAGACCGCGCTCATCGTCTTTCAAAACCTCGGCGGATCGTGGAAGCGCGACGGCGCGCGATCGCGCGACCAGCACCGGATTCTTCACGGCAAGTACGGCAAGGGCCGTTTCCGTGCCTTCTCGCTCGGGAACAAGGTCACCTGGGATACCGTCTCCGAAGCGGAGGGCATCAAGCAGCAGTTCACGATTACCGGTGACCTCGAGACCCTCGGCGAGTTCCGCCTCAGCGACCCGAAGGAAGCGGCAAAGTCCAAGACCGGAACCGTCGTCGAGATTCTGAATCCGCCGCTCAATGCCGGGCTATTGCGCGGGGTAAAGGCGCAAGACGAAGCGACACAGATCTTCGCCTTGTATCTGCGTCAATATCCCGGCGTGAAGATCATTTACGACGGCACGCCCCTCGACCCGGCGAACGCCGAACGCCACTATGCCGAATACGGACTGGGCATGCTGGTCACCGAAAACGGTGAACGTATCCAAGCGGAGCTAGCGGTGGTGGAGTGGACCATGCCCGGCAAGCGCGGCATCTGCCTCTGCGACGAGAATGGTTTCATGCTGCATCGCGCCCTGCCGCGGCTCTTCTACCGCGGCTTCAGCTACACGGCCTACCTCAAGTCGCCCCACATCGCGGCGCTGGAGCGGCAAGGATTGCTACAAGCGGAAGAACTCTCCGGCGACGTCCGGCTCCTGCTCGACGCAGCCCGCCGGAAGTTGCGCGAACACTTCACGCTCCGCGAAGCCGAGTGCGCGCAGGACGTGCTGGACGCGTGGAAGGAAGAAGAGATCTATCCCTACAGCGCCGCGCCCGCCACGCCCGAAGAAGGCAACGAGCGCCGCATCTTCGACATCTACGCCACGCACCTCCACCAAATCTTCCCCGACTTCGCACAGGCCAGCTACAGGAGCAAGAAGCTCACCCTGACGCTGCTCCAGGAACTGGTCCGATCCGAACCCGTCCGCGTCGCCCGCGTGCTGGATTCCCTGCTCGACTTCCCGGAAGAGAAGGAAGAGGAAGTGCTCGCGCTGGTGCAGTCCTAGCCAACAGCCGCCCCTGGCGGTCCCAGAGCGCACTACTCCTCGAAGAACACATCCACCGGCGGGTTTGCTTCGGGGTAGAACTTCGTGTAGTCGAGGCCGAGATAGGCGGCGACCGTCGCAGCCATCTGGCCCTGCACGTAGTCTTCCGTGTCTTTCATTTCGCCGTGTTTGGGGGTGTCGGGACCAAAGGCGGCCATCCAGATGTCTTCGCTACCTTCGATCTTGATGCCGTGCGAGGTCCAGTCCGCGAGGGTGCTGCCGCGGCCATGGTCGGAGGTGATGAGGATGGTCGTCTTGTCGCGATACGCATCAAGGGACTGAAGCGTCTCCCAGAGCTCGCGCAGGACGCGGTCGAAGAGATTCGCGGCGAAGAGCACGCGATCATAGCGCCGGTTGTGCGCCCAGTCGTCGGTCTCGCCGAGGGCGAGGTAGAGCACCTTCGGTTCATTCGCCTTCAGGTATTCGTGCGCCAGGGTCCACGTCACTTCGTCGAAGCGGACGCTGTCCCACGGCGTCAACATCTTGAACTGGAGTTCATTGACCGCTGCCATGCCGGGCGTGCGCAGATCCTCGCGCATGGCCTCGTAACCCGCATTCGTATACAGGGCGTCGTCCTTGTGCGCCGTGATCCAGTTGAACACATCCCAGGAGCAGAAGGCGGCGATGCCGTGGTCATCCAGTGCCATTTCCTGCTTGAGGTATTCCAGCACCGTCGGCCGCTCATTGCGGATCCGGTCATTGCTCCAGATGCGCAGTTGCGGGCGTCCGGTCAGGATCTCGGCATAGCCGGGGAAGGACACGCGCTGCAGGTTTTGGAGGCGCACATGGCTGTTGAGCAGGGGATTTCCAATCACCGCGCCGCGCTTGATCATCTCGCCCCAGAAGAAGGGGAAGAGCGCTTCCCTGCGGGCCTCCGGCGTATCGCGCCAGTAGGCCTCTTTCAGCTTCTCGAGGTCATCGATTCCGGACTGCTCCTCACTCTCCAGCATCATCGGATCGAAGCCGCCGAAGAGTTCCTGATGCCGCAGACCATCAACGGTGATCAGCACCACCCGCTCGGTCTTCAGGGTGTCGGCGAAGACATTGCCGGTCGAGAACAGCAAGAGAACTAGAGCAAGTGAATGAAGCACACGCACAACGAAACCTCCGGAGTGAACAACTCACCGACAGTCTTTCTGCGTTCAAGCAGCACTTTCCATAAAGAGCATGGGACACCGTGTCATTTCGACCGAAGGGAGAAATCCAAGACCTCTCCCTTCGCTCGAGGTGAGAAATGCCAGATCGAGTTTCTCCCGAATGTATTTGATCAGTGCTAGCCTGTCTAGATGCGGCTGTCACCCACGTTCGCCAGCGCAATGCGCAACTGGTCGCAGTCGGCGGGGCGATCATTCGGATTCTTGTGAATCAGCGACATGATGATCTCGCCGAGCTTGTGCGGGCACCGTGGATTGACCTGTGAGGGAT
>JAUIKJ010000289.1 GCA_030430835.1 Candidatus Hydrogenedentota bacterium | reverse complement strand
TGAGGACCCGGGTCTCCCCGTTGCTCATCGGAAGCAGGAAGCCGTCGCGCTCGGGCCATCCGGCGGCCTCGTTAAAACAGTCGCGTACGTTGTAGACCGCGCCCAATTGCACGGCGCGCTCGCCCACCTTGTTGCCATGAACCACGAAGAAATCGTTTCCGATGTAGGCGGCGTCAAAGAAGACCGGCGCGGTCGGACGGAAATAGCCCAGCTGTTCATTGACGTTCAGAATTTCCCGGATCAATCCGGGCCCGATGCCCGGTTCGGCCACGAAGACCGAGGTCCAGTCTTCGTCTTCTATGTAACGCGTGGCGACGCTGGCTTTCCCCCCTTCCCGGTAGCGTGCGAAGACATCCACCGATTCGTCCTTGTCTTCGACAAAGAACAGCGGGTCGTAGAGGCGGGTCTCGCCGATGTTTTCTTCCGGGGCGAGCCAGCCGCCGGCGAGCGTATAAACCGATCCGGCGTAGGAAGCTTCGTCGAAGCGGTCCACGGGCATGCGAACGGTTGCTGCCACGTTACTGGTGGCGTAACCGCCATCCGCGCGAAAGCCGGGCGCGTAGTACCAGATGGCGCAGGCAGCTTCGGCAGCGAGCCGGGTGTGCAGGGCGTCGCGGTCCGCGGCATTGATCAGCACGGCATTGACGAAGAGGTAGCTCTTGGCGGGGGGGGTGATTTCGTCCAGCACATCCTGCAGGAGGACGAACTGCGTGGATACCCCGGAGCGCATCGCGGCGTCGCGTGCCGCGTGCACCATTTCACGGTAGGCCGCTTCATTCTGGACGTAGTGGGTTGCGGCCTCATCCACTACCACCATCAAGCCGACCGGTGCGATGGCGTCCGCGGCAATTTCTTCCACCTCGCCTTCCGGGACCGTGGTGGCTTCGCGGTAAAGGGCTTGCATTCGGGCGAAGTTTTCCCACTGCCCCTCGTCGTGTAGCCAGCCCTGGCCCTCCGGATCCGACCAGGCCAGTCCCAGCCCATGCACCAGAACGCCACCGAAGTTACGCCGTTGCACATTGTAGATGTCTTCGGCACGCAGGCCACGCAGCCGTTCCACCACGCCGGTACGCGGATCCCGCGTGAAGCCCGTGCGGAGATCGTCCACGACCAGCCAGGTCTTGCCATAGTGACCCGCGCTGTCGACGGGGCCCATAAAACTGCCGGCACCGCCAACTCCGCGGTCCGCCTCGGAAACGGGGCTGACGAAGCCATCGATGTCGGTGCCGAGAAGGAGTCCGAGGGCGGCATGCCCGGCGTCGGCCGGCGCGTCGAAGGTGTAGCCGTAGGTCACAAGCACCTGCGTCTCCAGGCCCGCATTGTTCTTCAGTCCCATCGCCAGGGCTGCGAGTGCATCGGCGAGCGCTTCCGCCCGGAAGCGTCGAAAGTCCGCAATGCGTTGGGTGCGGTTGCCGGAGAGCAGCACGGCGTCGTCCGCGTCTTCCAACCTGGCGGGTGCGGCTGTGACTAGGCGCACATGGTCGTCGCTCCAGGCGGCCCGGAGGGTGTCGTCGTCCCGATAGATGCCGGTGAGCCATGTGCGATAGGCGTCGCCTTCGGCGGGCGCCGGCGCCGCTTCGGCCGGGTAGCGCCATGCCCCCTGCTTCATCCCGCGCAGGATCACGCCGATGACCCGCTCGCCGTACCCAGCGCGTGCAATCTGCGCGAAGAGGTCTTCCAATGCCGCACTCGCCGCGGTAGTCCATGGCGCATAGGACGGCACGATGTAACGCGCGCCTTCGGCGTCCGCCACGGTTCCAGCAGGATGTTCGTCAAGCCACGGGTTCGGCGGATTCAAGTCAATCTGGAGCAGCCAGGCACCCAAGGGGTCGGCCAGGGCGGCATCGTCGAGTTGCTGAATCGCATGTGTCGTGGCGGCATTCCATGAAATCGGCACCGGGAAGATGTGCTGGTGCACCCCGGCCGCGGCGGCGAGTTCCATCTCCGCCAGCGTATTGCGCCAGCCATCGCCCTCGCTGCTGCCACTTCGGAAGTACAGGGGGGGCGCGTCTGGGCGGACGAAATCCGCTTTCGGCGGCGGCGCGGGCGTATCTTCTTCACCGGTCTGCGGGGCATGGGCGATAATCGGCAACGGTGCGGGTTCGGACACCGAGTAGTTGCCAAGCACCAGCCCCAGGAGGGCCGCGCCGAGGATAACGCCCACGGAAGCCGCGATGCGCAGGTAGAGCGTGCGAGATTCGGATGCGGACAAGACGAACTACTCCGGATTCAGGGGGTGTTCACCGGGGCGACGGCGATCCATCCCCCGATATCGACCAACTCGCCGGTTTCTTCGGCCGGCAGGATACGGCTGGCGCGGAAGCCCACGATTCCGCTGGCCGGATGCACCACCACTTCCTCGCGGTGGGCCACGGTGAGCACGACGGCTTCGGCCCCCTCACAGGCCACGGTGACCGACAAGACACCGGCATCAGGATAGCGATTCAGGACGATGACCCGCAACGATTCCGAATCCGATTCGAGCCAGGCCGACGCCGCGAAGGGGCGCGCCTGCACCCCATCGACCTCAACCTCGGGATACCAGCCGTGCACAGGAAAGATCGTGCCGGGACAGAACCAGGGCGTGCGCAAGAGGAGCGGCCAGAAGCGCTCGGCGCCGTGCGGAAGGTTCTCCCGTTTACGGTATGCGCGGGCGGCGGGTGCGTAGCCCAGAGCCGCTCCCCAGGCCCGCACATGGGCCCAGGCGCGGGCGGGCTCGCGGTCCAGCAGCGCGCGGCCGATGGCGCGGCATTCCCCCGCCACGACGGCGGGCAGGAACTCGAGGCGGTGCGCATCCGGGAACTGGCGCATCATGAGCCAGAAACGGTTCCGGGTGTTGAGATAATACTTGTGCAGGGCGCGATTGCCTGTCCCGAGGGTGGCGCTGAACTTGTGCCGGACCGTGGCGGCGGGACAACTCAGGATGCGGTACCCGGCCTTCCAGATTCGAAGGCTGAGATCGAGGTCGTCCAGATAGATCTCGAAGTCTTCGGGCAGGATGCCGGCTTGGCGTACGGCGCCGGCACGAAGCCACATCGCGCCGCCACACACGCCGACGACCTCTTCGGTCTGGTTCCAGCGCGGCCCGTCGAGACGTCCGATGCCCTTGTCCCAGCTTGCGCCGTTGATGGAGCAGTACAAGCCGGTGGAGTTCAAAATTTCGGGCGCGTCGAAGATCAGCATCTTGGGGGCGAGCGCGCCGATTGTGGGGTCCGCCTCCGACGCGTCCACCAGTTCGCGGAGGACAGTCTCGCTCACCGCGGTGTCGTTGTTGAGGAGGAAGAGGTAGTCGGCCCCGGCATTCAGCGCCCGTTCGATGCCGGCATTGTTACCGCCGGACCATCCCCGGTTCTCCGGCAAGGCGAGTACTTCGACCCGCGGATCGTGCCCGTAGCGGTCTTTGACGAATGCAATGGAGCCGTCCGAACTGGCGTTGTCGACCAAGACGAAGCGCACGTTCTCGTAGGCATTCGCCAACAAGGAATCGTAGCAGGCCTCGAGGTGTTCGAGGCCGTTCCAGTTAATCACGAGAACATGAACGAGCGGGTCAGGCATGGGCCTTGGAGTATAGCAGTCCCGAAGAAATCGGGGCCATCGAAGGTCGAATTCCAAAGCGGGCTTCTGTTAGGATAGCGGGCAACGCGGATTAAGGGTCTAACCTCACAGGAGCACCAACGACCATGGGTATTATCGAGACCATCCTGAGCATTCTCAGCCAGGCAACGGCCATCTTCCAGCTTGTGACCGTACTGCTGGACATCCTTGCCTCGATCGGAATCGGCTTCTAGGCTGCTTTCCACTTTGGCGACGCGATTACGCCCTGGTGCATACTGCACCGGGGCTTTTTCGTGTTGGTGTCAGGCGAGTTCCACACCCAACTGCGCGAGGGCCGCGCGGTGGTGTGGCGGGGTGACCGCACCGCGAAGGATGGGGTCGGAAAGCGACTCGAGATGGGTACGGAGGCGTGCCATGAGATCCGCCTGTAGCGCCTGATGCGCATCTGCGCTGGCGAGGTTTTCGAGTTCCCAGGGATCGTTCACGAGATCGTAGAGTTCGACATGCCCATGGTAGGCCGTGGCGTGGTTCTCCGGGACCACCGTGTCGGCGCGTGGCCGCCAGCTCTGCGAGGGATCCATGTAGAACGGGGCCGTGGTGAAGTTGAGGATCAACTTGTGCGTGGCAGTGCGAATGCTGCGCCGCGGATCGTAGTAGTCGTGGTAGGTAATCTCGCCGAAGATGGCATCGCGCGGCGTATAGTTGCCGCCTTCGAGCAAGGGGGCGAAGGAGCGGCCCTGAATG